>CALXSZ010000119.1 GCA_944391275.1 uncultured Syntrophomonadaceae bacterium | reverse complement strand
CGCATTATGATGGGTAATAAAAGGACGCGCGCTAGCGCCTCCCGCAATTGGATGCATCATCGGCGTTTCTACTTCCAAAAAGCCATGCGCATCCATATAGCTGCGGATGTTGCGAATAATCCGACTGCGTTTGATGAAAGTTTCTTTTACCTCATCATTCACAATCAGATCCACATACCGCTGACGGTAGCGCATATCAACGTCCTTTAACCCGTGCCATTTTTCCGGCAGGGGATTGATCGCTTTG
The DNA here is from genome assembly GCA_944391275.1 of uncultured Syntrophomonadaceae bacterium. Classification (GTDB taxonomy): domain Bacteria; phylum Bacillota; class Syntrophomonadia; order Syntrophomonadales; family Syntrophomonadaceae; genus CALXSZ01. Next base: position 7,363 of record CALXSZ010000119.1, on the reverse strand, counting down.
GACAAATACGTCATATCATATACGTGGACGGTCATTTCCCCTTTCTGCGTGCGAAAAACCGTTCCTTCGATCCCAAAAATGTCCCCCACGTCCATACTTTTAAACCACTCGTACTTCTCTTCTCCCACATCATCCTTGCGGATATATAATTGTATGCTCCCCGATAAATCTTTTAAATTACAAAACCCGGCTTTTCCCTGACGCCGTTTCGCCATAATCCGACCGGCAATCCGAACGGTTTTCCCTTCCAGCTCTTCAAAATGTTCCTTAATTTCTGCGCAATACGTATCTCGATCAAAGCGTTGTCCAAAAGGATCAACGCCCGAGGCACGTAAATTGTCTATTTTTTCCAATCGAATTTTGCGCAGTTGCCCAATATTTATTTCCTGTTCTGCCATCTTATTCTTTCTTCTCCTTTATTTGGCGGCGGCTCTCCCTAGGCGCGTTCCACCTTCATGATTTCATATTCCAATACCCCGGAAGGCGCGTCGACTTTAACGGTTTTTCCGACTTCTTGCCCTAGAATTGCCTGTCCCACCGGAGAGTCTTTGGAAATCTTTTTTTCTTTCAAATTCGCTTCTAAAGAGTCTACCAACATCAATTCAATTTCCCGGCCGCTTTTTTTCTCTTTGATAAACGCGCGCGATCCCAACGAAACAATATTGGCATTTGCCGCGCTATCATCCATCAGTCGGGCATAACGCAAAGTCTGTTCCAATTGAATAATGCGCCCTTCTACAAAAGCCTGTTCCTGTTTGGCGTCTTCATATTCCGAGTTTTCGGATAAATCTCCAAATGCAATCGCCTGTTTTAACCGTTCTCCTAGTTCTTCTCGTTTGGTTGATTTCAGATATTCCAATTCGTCTTCCAGCTTTTGTAAACCCTCTTTGGTTAAAAGAATTTCTTTGCTATCCTTTTCCACCATTTGCATACCTTTCCTTTCGAAATACATTTTCCCATCTTTTCCTTTTATTGCCGGATTATTGTCGGCCCCCTATCTCCTTTCTATTAATGATCCTTGGGATAAAAGGAATCGATTTTCTCATGTAAATTTTCAGAACATATTATTATATTTTATTATTATATAAATCCGTCTTTACCCTTGTCAAGGAAAGTACTCCACAAGCCGCTTTTTTCCCCACATCCAATGAGTTTTTCCCATTCTTTTGCATCCGTCAACACTTTTTTCTGGGGGACTTGCATTTGATCTTTCAGAAGATAATATTCCATCAAAGGCGCAATCACAGCAAAATTCCCATCCAACCCGGCACAGGCCGCCCGATATTCCAATTCCGGCGCTAAACCCGCGCTGGCGTCGTCTAAAATGAAATGAGCCGTCTTAGGGCTCACTTGCAGCATTTTTTTTACGCCTGGATAAAAACTAATAACCAGATCATCCGTGCGCCACTCTTGCGGATGCAGCGCCCCGCAACTGACGGCCGCCCCTTTTTCATGCAGCATCCTCCAGCAAAAGGGTTCTAGTTTGGACGGATGCAAACTTTGTAACATGATCGGCGTATCCATACGATTAAAATAATCCAAAAACCCCTCCAATTCCGGTTCCGGTTCGGTAATGAATATCAATCGGCGAACTTCATGTTCCCGCAAAGAGCGTTCCACCAGAACCGCCATCAGAATAAGCCGAAAAATATCGCCGCTAAAAACGAACTGTTCTTCCGTTTTCCCTTGCAATTCCTGACGGAAACGTCGGTCTACCGCTAGGCACAATCCGCCAGATTGCGCGCATAAAACCGCCAATTGATTTAATAGGCCATTTTGCGTTTGGGGATTTAAAGAACGCCAATTCTCCTTTCCTAATGGCAACTGAATGTGGCTAAGGCTTTCGTCTTCGATTCCCAAATCAATGTTGCCCACAATTCGCGGTCCATAAAAAAAAGGCGCCAAATAATTAAACCATCTTGAATTTTTCGCCATCCCTCCGCGCGCGTAAGCCAACATATCTACCAAAGCTAACATGAACACTTCCCCCTGCTTTTCTCTTCATCCTTTTCGCTTCATCCCTTTTCGTTCTTCCATGAACCTTTTATTCATATGAAAATCTTTCTTTTTTTATGTGTTTTCAGACGTTATTTCGACATTGGCATTGTTTCTTGGATCGGGTATACTCTAAATAAATAGATCCGTTTAAATAGGTCCATGTATTCAATCGAATAGGAGGTGGCGTCTTTGTTACTCGGAATGGATGTAGGCGGAACATACACCGATGCAGCGCTTTACGAACAAGGAAGAATCTTGAAAATATCCAAGCGTCCAACGCAACAGCCTTTGCAAAAAAGCCTTCTGAACGCGATCCAAGAATTGTTGGGTTCGGAAGAAGCGCAAGGAAAAAACCTGCGTCGAATCGTCATTAGCACCACGCACATCACCAATTTGCTGGCGACCAAACAGGGAGCGCCTACCGCGCTCATCTTGCTGCCCGGTCACAGTTTGCCTCACGAAAGCTACCAAATCAGTAAAAACCAGTTTTTCTTAGATGGAATGGTAGACTTCCGCGGACGAATTGTGGAAAAAATCTCCAAAGAGGCGCTGGAAAACTGTCTTTCCTGGTTAGCGCAAAAGAACTTTTCCCATGTGGCCGTCGCAGGGAAATTCAGCAATCGGAACCCTGCGCTGGAGAGGGAAGTGGCCACCGCCATTTCCAACCGTTTCCCCTGGTGTACCGTCCTTCTAAGTCATCAAGTCTCGGCTCGATTAAACTTTCCGCGCCGCGCGACAACAGCCTATTATACCGCCATGGTCCAAACGTCCTGGAAGCGCTTTGCTCAAGAACTACAGACGGTATTAACCAAATTAAACATCCATTGCGATGTACAAGTTCTGAAAGCCGATGGCGGAACTCTACCGCTGCCCGCAGTCGAAAAAATGCCCTGTGAAACCATTTTCTCTGGCCCCGCCGCCAGTGTGATGGGCGCTTTGGCATTACATCCAGATGTAGGGAACGCTGTTGTACTTGACGTCGGTGGAACCACGTGTGACTTAGCGCTGATTGTAGATGGCAAACCGCTTTATGCCTCGCGTGGCGCAAAGATTGCAGGATTGGCTACACAAATCGACGCCTTTTCCGTCGATTCCATTCCTTTAGGCGGGGATAGCTCGATTTCCGTTGAAAATGGTCAGGTCGTTATTCATCCTTATCGAAAAGGCCCCGCCCTTTGTTTCGGCGGAAACACGCTTACCTTGACGGACGTTATGAACGACTATCATGCTTGGCAGTTGGGGAATTTTGCAGCTTCTCGTCAAGCGGTTTCCGCCCTCGCGGACCAGGCTTCACTCCCGTCGCAAGAATTGGGAGAAATGGTCGAAAACGCGGCCGTTTCTCAACTATTGACCCAGATTCGGCGTATGTTCCAACAATGGGAAAAAGAACCGGCTTATAAAGTATGGGAAGTGGTTCATCGCCAACCGTTCCACGTTCAAAAGCTGATCGGTTTGGGCGCCGGCGCACCGCTCCTTTTACCGGCTCTGGCCAAGCGGCTTCAGGTTCCATTCGTTCTTTCGCCGTATGCCGCGTCGGCCAATGCGATTGGAGCCGCTTTGGCGCGTCCTACACTGCGGGTTACTTTGCATGCCGATACAATCACACAACAAGTGACTTTATCGCCACCCACCCTTACCCAACCGCTTCCGAAAACCCCGCGGCTACAACTCGCGCAGGTCAAGGAAATGGCTTTGAAGTATCTGAAAGAACGGTGCCAAGTCCAACAGATTCCTTTTAAAGAAAGCGACGCCTTTTTCTTTTTAGAAGAACAATTCAACGTTCTCTCCGGTTGGGGAGAGTCCAGCGGACGAATTTTCGACGTCGGCGTGCAAATCCAATCGGGCTTTATCGATGAATTTACGGGGGTGATTTCATGAGACAGACACGTAATGCCAAAGGGCAAACCGGACTTTTATTTTTCCCGGCTTTTGACTGGGCCATTACACCGACGCACCCGGAACGGGAGGAACGGCTTCTTTATACGCGGGATCAAATTTTTGAAGAAGGCGTCATGGATCTCCCGCAAATCAAAGAATTTTTCCCGCAGATAGCTCCATTAAAGGACATTGCCCGCGTACATTTCCACATCCCGGATATTCGCAGCCGCCTCACCGACGCGCATCGCATTGCAGCCGGTTCTGCGATTCTTTTGGCCGACGAGATCATTAAAGGGCATATTCGTAACGGTTTTTCGATTGTACGTCCTCCCGGGCATCACGCAATGACTGTTGTCCACGGTAATCGTGGTTTTTGTGATTTAAACAACGAGGCAGTGATGGTTGAAAGCATTCGAAAAAAATACGGGATTCGCAAAGTAGCCATTGTCGATACCGACGTCCATCACGGGGATGGAACGCAAAATATTTTCTGGAACGATCCGGATGTTCTTTTTATTTCATTTCATCAGGATGGACGCACCCTTTATCCCGGCACAGGGTTTAAAAATGAATGCGGCGGTCCGCTAGCTTGGGGCCGAACCTTAAACATTCCTTTGCATCCCCAAACGACGGATATTGGGATTCTTTATGTATTGGAAAATCTGGTTTTGCCCGTTTTAGAAGACTTTCAGCCTGAATTTGTTGTGAATTCCGCTGGACAGGATAACCATTACACGGATCCCTTAGCCAATATGGGCTTTTCCGCACAGGGGTACGCCCGATTAAATGATCTCTTAAAACCGGATATTGCGGTTTTGGAAGGTGGATATTCCATTCAAACGGCTCTCCCTTATGTAAATTTGGCCTTGATTATGGCCATGGCCGAAATCGATTACACGCATTTAATTGAACCCGGTCCGCCGGCGCCACACCAAGAAGCCCCGGAAAACATGGACTACTTGCGAAAATTGGTGTATGAACTAAGAGAAATTTATGCGCAGCATGAAGAAAAAACGGCGAATTTCCGCGCTGAAAGTCTGCGATTAAACCGACAGTGGTTCCAGCAAAGGAAATATATTTATTATGATACGGATTCCATTCAAGAGCAGCAGGAGCGAGCGCTCCGAATCTGTCAGTGTTGCGCCGGATGGCAAACCTTTGACTCGTTCGCGCAGAAAGACGTTTTATCGCCTTGTTCAATCTATGCCGTGAGCGTTCCGCTCTATGCCTGCGCAGATTGTCAAAAAGAAGCTTACGCAGAATACCGCCGCGCTTGCGAGGAGGAAGCGGAGCATTACGACTTTATTTACTGGCAAGATAAGGTACATGACCAGTATAAACGTTTTGACTGCACAAAAGAGCAAGAAAGCTCCCTTGTTGAGGATTCCTAAAAACAGTATTTCTTCAATATTTTGGAAAATTTCTCTCGGGTGAGCAGGAATATCCGGAAAAAAATTGAAATGATAGGTACTGATTTCGATTTTATCTATATTGGAGGCTGCATCATGTTATCATCATCTGATTCTTTTTCCCCACCGACGGCTCAGCCGGATCTGTCGGTTTATCTTGCTTATACGCCTGAAAAATTGCTGCCTTTTTGGTACGGACAAACGCTTTGTATGCCGCTTTCCATCTGGCAAGAATTGCATAAACAGGCCGCTCTAACCCAAGAAATGTCGGAAGCGCCCTGCCGCTTATGGGTCCAGCTCATCCAAGAAGATTTAGCTGCAAGCGATGAACTCATTTTAATGGAGAATACCTCTTATCTAAATGAAATCGGCCCGTTTTATTATTTACCGGACAAGGTCTGCTTTTACTTTTCCCGTAACGCGAATACCGAAACGTTTGGTGCAGAAGAATTTTCTCAACGCAAGCAAGATATTGAGGCGGTATCTTCGTTGGACCCTTTACTACAAAAAAGTTTGAGTCAGCGCAGTAAAACCACCAAACGAACAGCTTTACAGCCGGAAGAATCAAAAAAAGAAATCCAAATTTGCATGCTGGCGTTATCGGAAAGGGATCGTTTTCAACGTCAGGCCGAGCGTTTAAAAGATTTTGGCGCTTTATGCGGCGCCGCATTATCTCAAGCCGAGGAAGTCAGCCCAAAACCAGAACTGAAACAAGAAATGCCGAAACCCGAAAAAGGAAAGGATTCAAATGGCAAAAAGGGAAACTTCCGGCAGCGTCTCTATGATTTTTTTACGGAATCCTCCGTTCCAGCTTCCCCTTTCCAAGGCCAGCAGCGCCGGCAGTACTTTCTGTCGCTGCGGCTCTATGAAAATGCCTGTGATCGTTATAAAGAAGCCCGCGAAAAGTGGCACGATTTTCATGATGATTTTTATGCTAAGGTCGAAACGGTTGAAAAAGCCTGTGCGGGTCGTCAGGCAACTGTAGAAAAAAATATTCGTCTTTGTAATGAGGCTTTAACCCGCTCTTCGATTCATACGATTTATCAAAAAATTCTAATTTTGGAATCCTTCTTGTGCTACTTGGAAACGGGACGTGCAACAAATTTACAGTCCTGTATTAATTTATATGAAGAGGAACAACACTGGAACGAGCTGAAAAATAGCCAACATCGTATTGAAAACACGATTTTGAGCTGGCAGCCCGAACCAGGAAAACTCCCGATTCTGGACAGTGAAACCATGACTTTTCTCCAATCCATCCGTTCCATGCTATCGAAGGACGCCTAAGGCACGTCATTTTGTCTTGCGCATCGATCTGAAAGGTGGACTCGCCTCTATTAGATATGAACTTTTATTTTGCTTCGCCAAAATAAATGGACCTGTTGTATAATAAAAAAAGATTCATCATCTGAAAGAGGAGGACAAATACATGACGAATTTATTTGATCTATCCGGGAAAGTTGCCGTCGTAACAGGCGCTTCTTCCGGATTAGGCATCCAAATGGCAAAAGCCTTGGCCAGAAACGGCGCATCCGTAGCCATAGTCGCTCGCCGTAAAGAGCAGCTAGAAGCGGTGCAAACCGAAGTGGAAGCTTTGGGAGCGGTATGTCGATCCTATGTTTGCGATGTAACGCAAAATGACCAAATTGAAAAGACCGTTGCCGCGATTGAAGCGGACTTTTCAAAAATCGATATTTTATGTAATAACGCAGGAATTGGTTGGGGCGAACCGGCCGAAAAACAGTCCGACAAGACGTGGAATACCGTCATTAATACGAACTTAAACGCCCCTTATTTCTTTTCCCGCGCAGTTGCCCAGGGCATGATTCAACGGCATTACGGGAAGATCATTATGACGGGTTCAATCCATTCTTCTGTGGCTATTCCGGAATTGCCGTTATCGGCTTATTGCGCTTCGAAAAGCGGTATTGTGGGTTTAACGAAAGCCCTAGCGGTGGAATGGGCAAAATACGGCATTACCGTCAATGCGATCGGCCCGGCTTATTTCCCCAGCGCGATGACGTCCAAGCTGCTCACGAAAGATTTCTTTTTAAACGCCCTTCAAATGCGTTCGCCAA
>CALXSZ010000118.1 GCA_944391275.1 uncultured Syntrophomonadaceae bacterium | reverse complement strand
AAAGATATCACTTCTTCAGCATCCAAACGGCATATTCCTATTAACTAATTCTTCCAACACTCCTTCCTTTTTTAGCGTTTCTGGAAATTTCCAGAAACGTTTTTTTTTGGGGGATTTAAGGGTTTTTTATTAAAATTTTGGGAAAAACAGACAAAATAGTTTTTAGAAAATAATTCCACATTTACAACAAATACAGATGATTTCCTGAATTTGGAAACCAAAAAAGAAAGGAATCACCAAAAATCGACAGAATATTATATTATTCACAAATTTCCCAAGGTTTTGTGAAAAAGAAAGGAGAATACACATGAAAGAATTTAAGGAAAAAATGACAAAAAAAAGAAAGGGGACAAGCTTAAGACGATTCGTAGCCGGATGTATGCTCGGGGTATTTTGTTTGGGTTTGTCCTTAAACATGGGGAACGCCGCTGCTTTGGCTGCTTACAACGATTCCTGCACGGTGCGCCAAGAAAAAATTGCTGAAGGCACCCAATATGAAACCACGTTATACGTTATTGAAAGCCATAACCCGGGGCCTACGGTATTAGTTACGGGCGGGGTGCATGGAAACGAACCGGCTGGATATAAGGCGGCGGCCGAGCTTATTGACGAAGAAATAAAATGCGGGACGTTATTGGTTTTACCAAATGCGAACCAGATTGCGATTGATAAAAACTTGCGTTCACCGAGTGCGACCGGAAACTTAAATCGAAAATTCCCGACTACCGCCAATGGATCGGCAGAAGGAACTTTAGCGAAAGCGATCTTGGCAATGATGAAAGACTATGAAGTGGACTGGGTACTGGATTTACATGAAGGCGCCAACTATTCAAAATTATCATCGACTTCATCGGTCGGACAATCGGTTATTTATTATCCGTCGGGAGAAGCGGCTTCAGCAGCCAAAAAGATTGTTTCAACGTTGAATGAGCGGATTACGACGTCCTACCGTCAGTTCCAAGTTTTGAAATATCCAGCCAAAGGGAGTTTGGCTCGGGCGGGAGCGATCGTCTGCGGAGCGAACAGCATGATTATTGAAACGTGCACCCGAGATACCTTAAACACACGGATTGAACGTCAATTAATTGCAGTAGACGTTATTTTAGAACGAGTTGGCATGAAATAAGACGCTAGAGCTTCTTAAAAACGCAAGGATGACACATAAATTCATAACAGAGGGCGCCTCGTAGCGGGGAGCCCTTTTGTTATGGACAATCATGAAGGATAAAGGCGCTGCTATAAGGATAGGCGATAGGATTATAATTCCAAGACAAAGGAAATTTTGGAGGGAAGCTTCTTCGTTTTCTCTACATGCGTTGATGATGAAGAAGGTGGGAAAACGAAAACTACATACAACATGGAAAGGACAAAAAAATACAATCCTAAGCCTACCTTTTCTTTTTTCATGAAATTGGCGTACAGGATATTCCTTAAAAAAGGCCAAAATTATCTTCTGTATTCTGAAATTTTGAAAATCCGATCCAACAGGGAATTTTAAAGTAAAAAATAAGTTGGAGTTCATCGAATAGATATTTCATAAAACGCACGGAAAGTCTGATCCAACGGGGAATTTTAAAGTAAAAAATAAATTGGAGTTCATCAAATAGATATTTCATAAAACGCACGGAAAATCTGATCCAACGGGAGTTTTGGAGTAAAAAATAAATTGGAGTTTATGAAATGAAATTTATAGAGAACACGAAGAAAAATCAAGTGAACGGAGAGTTTTTTCTCTCAAACCGGGATAATGTCTGAATCGTTTCCGTGAAGTTGAAGAAAATCTGAGCCATATGAGAAAAATTCGTCCATAACCGCAAAATTTTTGGTACAATGTCCATAATGAATTCGTCTAAAAACGATTAAAAGGAGTTGAGAATCTGTGGAGCAAGAAACAAAAAATACACGTTTATCGGATGAAAAAAGCGCCTATTTGCAGCAATTTGTGGATAGTCTGGTCGAATGGTATCCTTGGGGTGAAGAAGCCTTTGCGAAAGCCAAGCGAGAAAATCGTCTGATTTTGCTGAATATCGGTGCGGCTACCTGCCATTCTTGTCATCGAATGGCGGAAGAAACCTATAAGAATAAAACCGTTTCAGAGATCATCAATCAATATTACGTCCCAATTCTGGTGGATCGTGATGAACGTCCCGACATCGACGCCGTATATATGTTGGTTGTCCAAGGTATGACGCAGCGCGCTGGGCTTCCGATGAATCTCATTTTGACGCCTGAAGGAGAACCTTTCTTTGCTGCGACTTATTTACCTCTGGACGGGTATCAAAATGTCCCTGGAACCTCGGATATGTTTCCGGCATTTGCCGAAGCCTGGCGAAAAGATCCGGAGAATATCCGGAAAAGCGCCCAGGAAGTGGGGGCGTATATGCAAAAATTTATCCAGGTTCAGCAAGGGGAGAAACCGACCAAGCAGATGCTGCGCAAAGGCCGGGAGAGATTAGAACTGATTTATGATATGGTATATGGCGGATTTGGACCGGCTCCCAAATTTTTAATGCCGCATCACGCTCTTTTTCTCATGCGCTACGGTACGATTTCTGATGATTCAGAGGCTTTTGCCATGGTTCGCAAAACTTTAATGGCAGCCTATCAGGGAGGAATTTATGACCATGTCGGCGGCGGATTTATGCACTATTCGACCGACCCGGTCTGGATGATCCCCAGTTTTGAAAAACTGGCCGGGGATAATGCGATGATGGCGGTGGCTTTTACGCAAGCCGCCAAGTATACGGAAGACCCCACCTGTTTCCGGATCATTCGAGAAATTTTGGACTTCTTATGTCGGGATTTGTCTTCTCCACAAGGCGCTTTTTATCATGGTTTTGATGCGGATGTGCAGGGCGAAGAAGGCGCTTATTATGGGTGGAACAAAGAACAAATTAAAGAAGTATTGGACTTTGAAGGCGAAATGTTCCAGGATTATTATAATATTGACCGCGTCGGGAAACTGCCGAATGGTGAGGCTCATCTGCCGAACTTGCTCTATCAGGAACTAGACGAGAAACGAATTGTTTTTATGAAAAAACACTGTAGGGCCTTATTGGCAAAGAGACAGGAACGTATTTCGCCGCTTCGGGATGAAAAAATCATCGCTTCGGATAATGGACTGATTATTGGCGCGCTGGCCTATGCTTGGCAGGCGAACGGGCAGACGGAATATTTGGAAGCCGCCCAAAAAGCAGCCGACTTTGTTATCCGTCATATGATCCGGCCGGATGGACGATTGGTCGGGTGCTATTATGACGAAACACATCAAACGATGGCGACCGCTTTTGATTATGCTGCGGTCATTTGGGGATTAACGGAGCTGCATCAGGCCAGTTGGAGGGCAGATTACTTAAGGGTAATTGCTCAGCTTCAGGATGATATGATCCGACATTTTTGGGATGAACAAGGAAAAGGATTTTTTGTTTATGCAGAGGACGCCGAACCTTTGATGTTCAGGCCGAAACGTTTTTATGATGCGGAATTGCCGTGTGAAAACTCCCTGGCCGCCTATAACTTGATGCGTTTGGGCCGTTTATACGGACGAAAAGACTGGTATGGAAAAGCGGGCGAAATGTTGCAGGCTTTTGGCGGAGAGATCATGCAAAATCCCACCGCGTGCAGTTTTTGGCTGTATGCGCTTTGTTTCTGGTTATCTCCAGGGAACCAGGTTTATGTATTTGGCGAAAAAGATAATCCGGAAATCGATGAAATGAAGCAAGCAATGCGAGAGTATTTGATGATTGAGTGGTATTCGATTTTGATTCAATCTGAAGAAGAAAAACAAACCTTTGA
>CALXSZ010000117.1 GCA_944391275.1 uncultured Syntrophomonadaceae bacterium | reverse complement strand
TTACGTACGAGCAGTATGCTACGGTTGTGAACAAGCCCGTAGAAAAAATTATCAGTCAATATGATAAAGATGGTTTTTCTTTTTGGTCGTCCCGCGAATCCTGTTTTATCATCAGTTATAATGATGCGCTTCCCTTCTCTATCTGTCGTTGGACACTAATGCATGAACTTGCTCATATTCATTTAGGCCACCTAACTCCCAGCGCGCCCGTTTTAACTCGGGTACGAACGGAAAAACGATCCCTATTTGAAATCGAAGCGCAAGGTTTTGCTCGCCGGGTTCTATGTCCTTCTATTATCTTGCATAATTGCCGCGTCTCGGATCCAGAAGAAATCATGCAGCTTTGTGGAATCAGCCGCGAAGCGGCAGAATACCGAAGTCACTATATAAAAAAGTTAGAACATCGACAACAATTTCGTTTAAGTCCAATGGAAATTCTCGTTGAAAAACAATTCGAAAAATTTGTCCAATACTACCTTCATTCCAAACAAATTCGAAATAATTAAAATTTGTTCGGTTCTAGCATTTTTTCTTTTTACATCGTTCACTTTCTCAAATGTTTTATAATAGAATGATCTAAAACGCTGGTTTTTGTAAAAAACCAGCGTTTTTCAGGAACAAATATTTTTAGATTACGACGTCAACTCACTTTGTCAACTCACTTTGTCAACTCTCTTTGTCAACTCTCTTTGTTCACAAAAAACGATTTGTTTATAAAAACAAATCGTCTAATAACCTTTATTTTAATCGGATGCATAACTGGAATTTTCACTGGTTTGAATCGTGCGTGAAGCCAGCTGCGTTCCCCGTTCAACGGCTTCTCTCAGCGTTCCACCTTGAAGTATCCCCTGGAGCATTCCCGAAAAAAAGGCGTCTCCAGCGCCTGATACATCTTTTACTTTCGTCGGGATGGCGGGAACGTATCCTTTTTCTCCCGTTCGCGCATCATAGTAGACTGCGCCAGATGCTCCCATGGTTACAACCAACATAGAGAGTCGATGTTTTTTTACTTGTACGCCAACTTGTTCGAGCAATTCTTCGGGAGATAAACCTATACTATCAAATTGAAAAAGCCGTCCGACTTCTACATGATTGCAAACGAAACCCGCCAAGTGGGTTAAAAAATCCGGTCGCGCTAAAGCGATGCTTAAATTCCCTGGTAATGCATAAACCGGTTTCCGGTACTTTTGAGCTAAATCGAATACTTTTTGCGCAATAGACTCGGTTAAATCTATCTCTAAAGCCACACAAGAAGCGCGCTGCATGATTTTCGCTCCATATTGATCTAGGACGTCTTCCAATAAATCCAGTTGAGGAACATGGGATAACGAACCGACTTGTTCGCCCTTTTCATCCAATATAACCATCCACAATCCCATTCCTCGTTCTTTTTCTTTCGCAACAAAATCAACATCGACGTCTCGCCGAACCAATCGCTCCAAAACCTCCTGCCCTAAAGCGGAATCGTCCACCGTGGAAACAAAAATAACCGATTGTCCTAGACCCGCCAAGTTTTCTGCAACATTTCTTCCCACTCCACCATGCACAAACTGAATCTTTCCAATATTTCTGCCCGTCGCAAGATATTTCCCGTTTTTCCCATCCGCCATCCCCTTGCAATCCACAAAAGTGGTTCCAATAACAACAACTTCCTTTTCCAACTTTTTCACCTCTTAAAAATCTCATCCGCCCCAGACGCTCTCACAAAATCAAACTTTCATTTTAATTTTTCCACAAAAAGGAATGTTCTCCGTACGAATACCAAACGAAAAAACGTCTTTAAACCATCGACCGCAAACCACCGACTGTATCCCTTCATACAGAACCGCGTGAGCATACAACGCTCAACTGCGCGATTCTTTTTGTCATCCTCTCATTTTTGTCATTCTCTTATTCAAAAATAGAGCCGAAATTTTCGGCTCTACTCTAATTTCAACATTCGTGATACTTCAAAATCTATTATTCTGTTTCTGCTGCTTTTTTTAATATCTCTACATAATCGAGTCTTTCCCATGGAAGATCCAGATCGCTTCGTCCAAAATGTCCATAACTTGCAATTTGCGCATAAATCGGACGTTTTAACTGTAAACGTTCAATAATGGAATTCGGACGTAAATCAAACGTTTGACGTACGAATTCCGCCAAGCGATCATCCGGAATTACGCCGGTTCCTTCGGTATCCACAAAAACAGATACCGGCTGCGCAACTCCAATCGCATAAGCCACGCCCACTTCACATCGTTTGGCTAAACCGGCTGCTACCAGATTTTTGGCGACATGCCGCATCGCATAGGCTGCTGAACGATCTACTTTACTGGGATCTTTCCCGGAAAACGCTCCCCCGCCATGATGCGCATAACCACCGTACGTATCTACGACAATTTTCCTGCCGGTTAAACCTGAATCCCCCTGTGGGCCGCCAATGACAAATCTCCCAGTGGGATTAACATAATATTTCGTATTATCATCCAATAATTCGGACGGAATAATCGGTTGAATCACTTTTTCCAATACATCTTTATAAATGGTTTCTTGTTCCACTTCCGGACTGTGCTGGGTGGATACAACCACTGTGTCGACACGAATCGGGATATCATCTTCATATTCCACCGTAATTTGTGCTTTTCCATCCGGTCTTAAATAGGCTAATTCTCCAGATTTACGCACTTCCGCCAAACGCCGAGTAATTCGATGTGCTAAAGAAATAGCCAAAGGCATATATTCCGGTGTTTCATTGCAAGCATATCCAAACATCATCCC
>CALXSZ010000116.1 GCA_944391275.1 uncultured Syntrophomonadaceae bacterium | reverse complement strand
TATCCAACTCCTCAGACATTCGCGAGCTAAGCAATGTTCCCGTACGTTCCGCAATAAAATCTGCGATTGCCGTAAAATAGGGACTTTTGGATGGAGAGGAAGGGAGGGCCGAAGAATTTGTTCCGTTAATTTGGCGAGCCTGTGCCAATTCCAGTTTCAAACGGGAAATTTCTTCTTGGCATATACGTAATTCCTGTTCTTGCTGAAGCAGTTCCTGGGGTTTGATGATCGCTGTATCTAAACCGCTATGATCCCGTAAAACGAATTGACTTAATTGGTCAAACAGGGGTTCCAAATAAACGCATTTATTCACAAAGCGGCGTGAACCATCTTCGGAAACAGAAATTAGCCCTAAATCCATCAAACGATTTAAACGTTTGTTTAGGCGCGCATTCGAATAACCCGGACAAATTTTTTGCACTTGCCCGATCGCAATACCCTGATGCGCCAACGGTCTGGAATTGGATAAACAGTAGAATAACACCGAGAAAAAACCCAAATCTTCCATATCTAGATTCAGTTCGCTCGCATATTGAAAAAGTAAACCGGGAATAAAAGCGGAGCCACCGCGAAGCAGCTCCGGGAACAAAAGCTCGTACATGGGAAAAACCTCAAATCTTTTAAATATTCAAGAATCTATTTCATATCTACTAGTATACCATATCAAATGAAATTTTCCTATGGGCAAAGAAAAAAGCAAAATCAAAAAGAGAGGGAGAAAATGAGAAAAATCGTTGAAAAATAAGTTGACAAAATAATTGAAATTATATGTATATATAAAGGAAAGAAAGGCATAGAACGCGTACTATGCCTATGCCTTTCTACAAAAATTTTTGTAAATTTCGTCCTTTAAATGTTTTACATGCAAAGAAACTCACAATAGTTTTTCCAGTTGCTGTAATTTTTGAATGAGTTCTGCGTAACCATGCTTCTCTTCGCTCGAGCGATACAGTGCATTGAGCTTTTGACGGATGGACAAATAGAGTTCTTCCGCTAATAGGCTTTGTTGCTGCTGAGATAAAGAAGCCATTTCCGGCACAAATGCTTGTTGGAAGACGGTTGCCGAACGTTGAGCGGCTGGTTCGGGAACCAATTGGATAGAATCCAACCATTCAGGAATGAGAACGGGATAGTGTAATTCATTTTCAATTCGTTCCGCTAAAGCTTGCTGGGCTTCAAATTCTCCGTGGACAAGAATGACCTTTTGAGGGGGCGTTTTAAATCCTTTAAGCCAATCCATTAAAACCCCTTGATCCGCGTGCGCTGAAAAGGCTTCAATGGAACGAACATCCGCTCGGACCTGCACTTCTTCCCCGTGAATTCGGACTCTTTTTTCCCCATCTAAAATACGTCTTCCCAAAGAACCATCGGCTTGGTATCCGACAAAAAGCACCGTACTTTCAGGTCGCCACAGATTATGTTTTAAGTGGTGTTTAATCCGCCCAGCATCACACATGCCGCTTGCTGAGATGATGATAGCATGTCCGGCGCGTTGATTTAATGCCATTGAATCTTCCTGGGTTCTTGAAAATTTCAGATTGGGCAAACGCAGTGGATGATCGCCACGATCTAAGATGGCTTTGCTTTCTTCGTCGTAAAATTGGGTGTTTTTGAAGAAAACTTCGGTTGCAGCTACGGCTAAAGGACTATCAATAAAAATATCAATGGTAGGATCCAATTCACCGGATTCATATAAATGATATAGATCATATAATAAATCCTGCGTTCTTTCCAAAGCAAAAGAAGGAATGATTAAATTTCCCCCTTTGGCCATAGTTTCTTGGATAACTTTACTTAATTCTTTTGCGCGTCCCTCTCCCTGGCGATGAAAACGATTGCCATAGGTTGATTCCATGACAATGTAGTCGGCGTCGTCAATAAAGGTTGGGTCTTTAATAATGGGTTGATTCATTTGACCAAGATCCCCACTGAAGACCACTTTGGTTTGGTGACCGTTTTCTTCCAACCAAACTTCTACGATGGCGGAACCCAAAATATGACCTGCATCCCTCAGGCAAACTCGAACGCCGGGAGCCAGGAACACCGGGTGATCATAATCAAGTACGACGGCTAGATTGGCTGCTGCCTGTGCATGTTCAGACGTATAAATTGGTTCAAGGAGATCTTTGCCGGAACGTTTGGCCTTGCGATTTTTCCGTTCAACTTCTGTTTCTTGGATATGTGCGGAATCTAATAACATAAAAGATAATAAATCTTTCGTAGGCTGTGAGCAGTAAATGTTGCCTTTAAATCCGTACTTGACTAATTTGGGGATTAATCCGCAATGGTCGATATGCGCATGGGTGAGAATAATAAAATCAATAGAAGCTGGGTTCACTTCGAAATTCCGGTAGTTATATTCTTTAATCGCTTTACTTCCCTGAAACATCCCGCAATCAATTGCGAAACGAGCTGTTTCTGTTTCAATGAGATGAAAAGAACCGGTTACCGTACGGGCGGCGCCCATAAACGTAATTTGCATAATATTTTCCTCCCAGTATCAATCTTGTTCTTCCACCCAGCTTTTTTACAGGATTGTATCCAAGTAATTAAAATTCTAAACGAGTATTTTGCGCCAGTTGTTGGAATGATTGTTGTAACTCATTCACCTCAAAGGCAATTTGCGTTGTGTTTCCAGAAAGAAGAGATTGTTCGATATTATCAAAGACCAAATCGCCAAAATCTTGAGCCAGAGAAAAATTTTCCGCTCCAAATAGACAAGAATCGTATTTTTCATAAATTTTTTCGAGAAGCGTATAATACCGATTCTTCCATTGGGCAACTAGCTTCGATAGAATTTCAGGACGATTGGCGTTTAAATGGAACTCGTTGAGCAAGGATATGAGCTGGGCGTCTTGAAAAACGACTTGTAAAACCTCTTCGTGACGCTGCTGCAACAATAAATACTTCAAATAGCGACAGAGATCTCGTTTCGATGAAGCGTTCAAAACCGAAAAATAATGACAAAAAAGATCTTGTTCTGCAAACAAATCGGGGGTATTATACATGAAAATCGCTCCTTTGTTATTTCTTTGGCAAAAAATCGTTAAAATGTGCCATTAAAAATTTGTGAAAGCAATATTCAGCTAATTCCCTTTTTATTTCCAAAATCCTTTTCTTTATTATCTCATTATTATGAAAAAAAACCAATCAATTCTACGAAATTCCCCAAAAAATTTTTTATAACTACAAAAATTTCTCGATTTTTCCCCCATTTTTTCTCAACATGTTTTTCTCAGCATGGAATCAATCATACAAACCCTCATGCTGAGAAAGATCGCCACATACGCAGTTTACTTGGAAGCTACCGGAGCATATCTGGCGTTTCCTCTTACGATAAATTAGATGGTTTGGAATAATTTGATGATATGGATTCTTTACAGTGATGGTTGGCCAATGAAAACGAAAAGCGCTCGAAACATATTGATCCATCCGGATTTAGATGGGTCTAACGTTTTGGTTTTTAATCATCCGATGAACAGTGGAGCATTGATGGTAATCAAATCATATGGTAATCATATCAAAAAACAGCGCGTCAACGGAACATGCGCTGTTTTTATCGGATTCTATGATTGATTTCGTAGAGCGTTACAGATGGGTAATAAACTGTTGTATCCGTTCCAAAGCTTCTTCAATATTTTCCACACTAGCGGCATAACAGCAACGGATAAAACCTTCTCCGCTGGCTCCGAAAGCTGTACCTGGTACGGCCGCCACTTTGGCTTCGTGAACGAGACGCATACAGAACTCTTCACTCGTTAAACCGGTACGCTGAATGGAGGGGAAACAATAGAAAGCTCCACGCGGTTCAAAACAAGAAAGACCAATCTCTCTTAGGCCTTTTACGATCAATAAACGGCGGTTATTGTAATCTTCTACCATGGCCTTCATTTCATGATGTCCGTTTTTGAGCGCTTCAATAGCGGCTTTTTGCGCCATCATAGGAGCGCACATAATCGCGTATTGGTGAATTTTATTCATTGCCGCGATGATATCCGAATGTCCGCATGCGTATCCGATCCGCCATCCGGTCATGGCAAATGCTTTCGAGAAACCGTTAATGACAACGGTCCGATCTCTCATACCGGGAAGAGAAGCGATCGAAACATGTTGTCCCTCATAAGTTAATTCGGCGTAGATTTCATCGGATAGGACGATTAAATCATTTTCAATGATCAGCTTGACCAGCGCTTGTAAGTCTTCCTTTCCCATTATTCCGCCTGTAGGATTATTCGGATAAGATAGAACCAACAATTTGGATCTGGGCGTAATTTTTGCAGCTAGTTGATCGACTTTCAGCCGGTATTCATCCGTATCAAAAGTTGGAACCGCAACCGGAACGCCGTAAGCCATGGTTGCCCCCGGAGCGTAAGCGACGTAACTGGGGTCTGGGATCAGGACCTCGTCCCCCGGTTCTAATAATGCACGAAAGGCTAAATCTACTGCCTCACTGGCTCCAACCGTAACCAAAACTTCTGACGCCGGATCGTATGAGACTCCAATGGATTTTTGTTCATATTCAGCAATTAATTCCCGTAGTTCGAGTAAGCCGCGATTTGGTGAATACATGGTAAAACCGCGCGTTAAAGAATACCAGGCGGTTTCACGAATATCCCACGGGGTAACAAAGTCCGGTTCGCCGACCCCAAGAGATATAATACCGCTGCTTTGAGAAACCAAATCAAAAAATTTTCGAATACCGGAAGGGGGAAGATTAAGGATATTTTGATTAATGTATTTGTTCATCTCCATTAGGGGGTCACCGCCAATCGTGTATCGGTTTCGTGCGATTCAAATAGTAAACCGTCATCTTTATAACGTTTCAAAATAAAGTGAGAAATGGTTCCCTGAACGCCGTCGATCGTGGATAATTTATACGAAACGAAGTCTGCAATGGCTTGCATATTGGATGCTTGGATAATGATGGATAAGTCATACGTGCCGCTCATCAAATAAACGCTTTGGACTTCTGGGAAATTAGCGATTCGTTCGGCGATACGGTTGAATCCAACGTCCCGTTGGGGAGTGATTTTGACTTCAATCATGGCCGTAACCGGATCAACGCCGACTTTATTCCAATTGACTACCGTATGATAACCGATAATGATTCCATCATTTTCTAACGTTTTTAAAGCGTCTTTTATTTCTTCTTCTGAGACGCCGCACATGGCCGCTAATGCCGAAGCGCTTAGACGACTGTTTTGTTCCAATAAACGCAATAACTTCATGGTGAACTTTTCAGACATTCTGTTTACCTCCTAATAATTAAAAATTTAGAAAAATTCATTGAAAAAAACAAAAAAAAATCTCGCCCTCATAAGAGGACGAGAAAAAATCTCCCGCGGTACCACCTCGATTAGCTAGGTATGAAAACCTCAACTCACCTTCATTTTGATAACGGAAGAAGAATCAAATAAATTCTTTTCCGGCCAACTTCAATCATTGGCACTCCCAGTTAGCCTTCTCTGCAGTTCCTGTACCGAATTTTCCAGCAACGTCGGCTCTCTGAAACATCTCCCTGCAGATACTCGACTGATCCACGCGTTCATCTATCATATTGTAGTAATTTTATATTGCTTATCAGTATATAACATTTGTATAAAAATTGTCAATTAAAAAAATAAAATATTTTGTAAAAACCTCCTATACAGACCGAGTACTTGCCAAAAAAGACGAGTTATTTTAAACTAACAGATGGTAGAAATAAATGGTAAATGGTAGAAATAAATGGTAAATGGAACGGCGTATAGCATGTTGTATAAAAAGAGTAAGATTTTCTGACAGAAAATCGTTTGATTTGCCGCCTTTCATAGAAAATTTTTTTGGCTAGAAATGTTTCGCTATCATTTATGAAAATAACTGATATGAAAATAACTGAGAAAATGAGTGTTGTTCTCAATCTATTATGCATGGAAAAAACAGGAATAATAGATACAGAAATTTTTATTCTTAACTGTAATGATTAAGGGAGAAAAATGGCAAGAAGAAAAAAGAAGAAGTCGAATAGATTATTTATTTTGGTTCTATTTTTTATTTGTTTATTTACGGGTTATCAATATGATGGCTCCTTAAGTTGGAAAAACCTTTTTAATCTGGAGGAAATTGGTTCAGTTTTATCCGATATGTATTTGCGCGTTTCCCAGAATCCTCTTTCTGATTCGAGTTATGTGAATGGGAATGAAGAAGGAACCTTCATTGTTCATATAATTGATGTAGGACAGGGAGACAGTATTTTATTACAATCCCTGCAAGCCGGACAATCAACAGAAAATATTTTGATTGACGCTGGAGAGAGTGCATATGGAAAAACCGTTGTGGAATATTTAAAAGATCAAAATGTTGAAAAATTAAATGCCGTTGTAGCGACTCATCCGCATTCGGATCATATCGGAGGATTACCGGAAGTTTTTGAACAATTCGAGGTTGAAAGGGTCTATATGCCTAAAGTCATACATAACACGAAAATTTTTGAAAAACTGGTTGAAGCAGTCCAAGATCAAGGGTTGAGGGCCTATGCGAGTCATTCAGGGATGTATATTCCGATGAGCGGCGCCGTTATACAGATTTTGGCGCCGGTTTCGGGGGAAACGTATGAGGAACTGAATAACTATAGCATTGTTTTATCCGTGAAAACACAAGGAAAGCACTTTATTTTAACCGGAGACGCAGAAAAATTATCCGAACTGGAACAAATGAATCAGGGATTTGATTTAGACGCGGATGTATTAAAAGTAGGGCATCATGGCAGTAAAACGTCTAGTGATCCGAAATATATTGAAGCGATCTCTCCTGAATATGCTATTATTAGTTGCGGAGAAGATAACGACTATGGACTTCCCTCAACGACTACTTTAAATACACTTCAGAATGTGGGATGCACTATTTTGCGCACCGATGAATCTGGAACGATTATATTGAAGGTAAAAGACGGCGTGTTAACGGTTTTAGAAGAAAAATAAAAGAAAGATGGAAAGAAAAATGGAAGAAAAAATTATGACGGGTATTTTTGACCGCAAAGAAGGGAAAAAAGCAATGATTGAATTGGAAAATGGAGATTTTCAAGCGGTTTGTCTCTGGAAAATTTCCCCAAGTGTTCAAGAAGGAGACGTATTAATTTATAATGTACAAACGGATTGCTGGGAGATTGATATAAAAGAGACGCAACTGCGCAGAGAAAAGATACGTAAGAAGGTTGAAAACTTTTGGAATAGAGAATGAACAACCGAATATATTTCGGAAAGGAGAAATTCCATGAAAAACTTGCAGACAAAAAAGAAGGTTTGGATCAGCGCCTTAGGTATACTTCTAGGAATCGTTTGTCTGTTCTTTTGGTTTTTCCAGAACCAAAACCAGGAGGAGAAAGAGGACTTTACAGCCGATGAAATGAAACTGGATCAGGCGGTTTCGCAAGCGCTGCTTGGCGATGGGGAGCAGACTTATCTAGCTGGGGAGTGTTCTGCTGAAGGACATCAAATCGTAGGGTATGAAAAGAAAGCGGAAGAAATCGTGGTATATGCCGTAACGATATACGGAGAATATGGATTTGAAAACGGACATTTTGTCAAAATATCTGGATCGGGAGTTATTCCGGCCGTTTTATATTTTGATTTATCGTATCAATTGAAAAAAATTGCTTATCCTCAAGACGGCGCTCTTTATCAAGAATCCTTACAAAAGTTATTTCCAACGGAATATTATGCGAAAGTGATTCATTTGCAGAACACGGCCGAAGAAAGCCTGAAAGAACAGGAGCGACAATATGCAAGAGATTATCTGGATGCGATCGGAAGGGAAGCGGATATTGGAGAATATGGGGATTATGAACATATTTTATTGACGGACGTCGGCGTATCGGTGGAAGTTTCCAATCAGATGGCGGCTCATGAAAAGTTGTTCAATTATCCATACTGGCTTGGAAACCAGGAAAGATTAGAAAATAATCAAAGATATGTCTATGAATTGAATTATGATGCGGAGAAAAAACAAATTATCTATACCAAATACCAATATAATAATCAAGAAATCATCGAACAGTTTATTTTTGACGGATTGACCGGTGAGGAACTTTCTTCAATTGCTGCTTAAAGATCATTTTTCATAAAAATGAGCAATCAACAGGATGGAAAAAAACTGTACATGAAGAAAAATATTTTGAAAAAAT
>CALXSZ010000115.1 GCA_944391275.1 uncultured Syntrophomonadaceae bacterium | reverse complement strand
CGTTCGTGTCGTCGCTTCAAAATCATAGCGATACCAGTTGCTCAAAATTGCAAAGAGCGTTTTCTTGGAACGATAATCGTTCAAACGTTCATACAGCCAAACGAAATCGTCGATATGTTCGTACAACGCTTTTTGTTTCAGCTCAATTTCTTCATAAACGCCATTTTCTATATCCAATTTTCCCCAATAGGAAAACTGATTAAAAAAGTCCATGCAGCTTTTTTTGGTCATATAGGGTATTTTGTCAAAATTTTTTCGGATGGTATAATACAGTTCTTTTTCATTTAGGCGCTTGATCTCATGGACGAGATCCCAAAATTCTTTATCAATTTGATTCATCCTGTTCCACTCTCCTATTCATGTATTGGGAGATTTTTTCTTTTAACATCCTCTAACAATCCTTTCCTGTCTTTTTTCAACATGGAAAAGCGGATAGTTTTTTGATCTGCTTCCCATTGCAAAGTGCTTGCGGAAGTGATTTAAATCCCTCTGCTTCTCTGTTCAATCTATGCCAATCGTTCCAAAAGGTGTCTGCAAGATCTTTCCACCTTCCCCTCCTGAGATAAAGAATTCGTTCCTTTATGATACGGACCTACGAACCCAACTTTCCATCGCTTCGTTATGGATAAAAAAACGATTATCAAACCGATCCTCGCGTAAAATTCAGGAATTTTAGAATAAAAGAGATTTTTTATCAAAAAAATATCCGGAATCCTCCACGGGTTCCGGTCCTTCCTACGGATCTTTGGATAACGCGCTGGGAAGCGTTCCTTTTTGTTCCTACTATATGCACCGTACTTTTGCTCACGCCAAATTTTTTCGCAGCCGCCCGAACGGTGGCTTTGGTTTCAATCATGTAGTGGGCAAGCTCGTAAGCTCTGGCTTCAATATGATTTCTCACCCCATTCACTTCCTATTTGCAGTCATCTTTTCTTGCCGCATTTTATGCGGAATATCTTCGGTTTATGACAAAAAACTCCCGGAGCGCCTTCCGACAATTTTTCAGGGACCATTCTTTCTTTCCAGGAAGAATCCCGCTATAATAAAAAAAGGTTCCGTACGAAACTTTTGAAATAAAGGAGGTTGATTTATGCGTAATTTTTCTAACCCAACGCAAGAAAATTTTTCTTGTCCCAACTGTGGCGCCGTCTTAAGTGGTGATCAAGCCTTTTGCCCTTATTGTCGGACGCCGCTGAAAGAAAAAAACGTTTGCCCGAATTGCGGCGCCGTCTTGATAACAGACTTTTTCTTTTGTTCAAACTGTTATCACATGCTGGAAGATCCCATTCACCCTTGCCCCAACTGTGGCAGCTCATCCAAAGAACGACTTCCATTTTGCCCAAATTGCCAAGTGGGATTTAAAAAGGATCAGTCTTTTGCCCTCAAACCGACCGGCCCTGTTCCCTCTCCTTCTGACGAGACCAATGACCCCGGCCCGGCCGCCAAACCCCGAAACCCTCGTCCGATCTTGAATACGTTATCTATGGCGCTTTTTGCTTTTGCTTTTTTGTTTGTTTTTATGGTTGTTTTTATTAAGCCTCATTCGTTCCTTTATCTTTCCTATACGTTGTTTTTCTCAACCTTCGCCTGGATGTTTTTTGTCCTTGCCCGCTCGGATAAAGAAGATCATTCGATTCGTTTCGCGCCGTTTATGAATAAAATGCTCAAAAAACCGGCTTTCGTCCTGATTTGCTGCGGCGCGTCTTTTGTTGTGTTTTTTGTTTCTTTTATGCTGTTTCTATTTTTGGATTCCATCTTCTTCTATTAAATGAGATAGCCTTTAAATGAGAAAGCTTTGTTCTGCCCTTCAAGTTCTTTGACGTTCTTCTTTTTTTAAACCGGCGATGGATGACCTTCGACTCCCCTGCGGGAAATCTTAAACAAAACCAATTTCTCTGAAAAACATGCTTGACGTTCGGATTTTAAGCCTCTACAATAGACATATACGATAAATATACGAGGGGGATTTTTTCTTTTATGCCGACAGATGAGTTGAAGTTTGCTCCCGGTCAAATTGCCGATGGAAAAGTGCAGGGGATTACAAATTTCGGCGCTTTTATTGAACTGGCTCCCGGAATTGTGGGGTTAGTACACATTTCCGAAATTGCGGACACCTATGTAAAGGACGTGAAGGAGTTTCTCAAGGAAGGCGAAGCCGTCAAGGTAAAAATATTAAACGTCGATGGGAAAAAACTGGGATTATCCATTAAGCAGGCTCATCCCAAACCTGAGGGTTCAATCAAACGACCGGATGTATCCCGTACAGGCAGTCGTCCGTTCGGGCATACCCGCGGATTCCACGAAGGCAGATTGGATCGTTCAAAAGAATCCGGTTCGGATCGGGAGCATCAGCACGAGCATTCTACGGTGCGGGCATTTAACGCGCGTAAGCCGGTCGAACCGGCTCCAATTACATTGGACGATAAAATTGCCCGTTTTTTAAAGGAAAGTGACGAACGGATGCAGCCCCTGAAAGCCAAATACGAGCATAAAAAACGTACGCGTGCAAACTAATTTGGTTCGTTTTGTTTTTTAAAAGGATCAACTGATCAACGGTTTGATCCTTTTGTCTTTTATTTTTCCCAAACGGGAAGGAGGAAAGGCATTTGATTTTAGGGGTCATTGATATTGGAAGTCATTCCTGCCGTTTAAAAATTGTGCGGCAAGAATCCAACCATTGGGTTTCTTTATGGGAAGGCCTGGAAACAACCCGTCTGATGCAGGGCGTCTCGGACTCGGGGAAGCTCACGGATGTGTCGATGGCGAATACGCTACAGGCTTTACGGGATTTTAAGCAACAACTTCAGCGTTTTACGGTTGATCGTTTTCGCGTTGTCGCCACCAGCGCCATGCGCGAAGCGCAAAATGCGAAAGATTTTGCTGTACATATTGAAAAAGAAATCGGCTTTCAGGTGGATATCATCTCCGGCGAAGAAGAAGCCGCGCTTAGCTATGCGGGGATGCGGGCGTTATTACCGAATATTCCGAATCCGCTCTTAGTCGATATCGGTGGCGGAAGCACCGAATTTTACCATCCGGATTGGATTCAAACTTCTTTGAAAATGGGAGCGGTACGAGCTTCGGAGGTCCATTTAACCTCCGAACAAGCCAGACAGATCCTTGCGCCGCTGGCCCCGCTTAAAATGGAGTTATCCACCTGTTCACTGGTTGGATGCGGTGGAACGGTTACCTCTTTGGCCGCAATTTTCCATCATATGACGGTTTACAATCGGGAACAAATTCAAGGTACGCGTCTTTCACAGCAGGACATTCAAACGATTCTAGAACATCTTCGTCGTTTATCCTTGAAAGAACGGCAGGCGGTTCCGGGACTCCAGCCGCAACGGGCGGAAGTGATTGTTCCCGGTATTTCCTGGTTGCTGCAAATTATGCACTTTCTACAGGCTCCGAATATCACGGTCAGCGACGCCGATTTACGGGAAGGGATTTTGATTCAGTTGGGAAAATAAAAATTTTCGCGGTTACCGGGGGGGTTCTCCCTTTGGGCGGAATAAAAAATTTTCTAGTGGAATGAAAAATTTTCTATTCGGTCCCAATCGTTTTTCACCTATGCATCGCCTCTTTCCAACGGAGGAATTGACACGTCTTGTCCGTACCATGGAATGAAATGAATTCCTAGGAGACTGGAGAACCTTCACCCCATGAAAAATTGGCGTTTCGATAACGAAAGCCGAAAACAGCTATTGGCTGATCCCGGCTTTCATTTATATTGATAGTGGATAAAAAATATCCACTAAATAAAAAGAAACCCTAAAAATGAAATTCTGCTTTTTTGCTGAAATATCCGGGTTTCTTCTCTGCTATTTTGTGTAACTTGAAAAAAACTATACAAAATTTGCGCGTTTAGATATTGCAAAATTATTCTTTTAGATGTATAATTATGCTCATTCTACTAAAGGAGGCTTTTTTATGGTTCGTGTTGGCATTGTTGGAGACGGTTATACCGCAGCGGAACTGTTGCGTTTAATGGTGTTACATCCGGAGTTGCAAGTGACGTACATCAGTTCTCATCATAATATCGGCCGACGAATAGACGCCGTTTTCCCTCAGCTGACAGGATTCTACGACTTAATCCTTGAACCAACGGAGACTCAACGGATGATCGGTTTATGCGACGCGGTTTTTCTTGCATTGCCACACGGCGCATCCATCCCCTTGGTCCAGGAATTAACGGCCGCCGGGATCCGCTGTATCGACTTAGGCGCGGACTTTCGCCTAAAGGACCCGGCCATTTACGAAAAATATTACGGGTTGGCCCATACAGCACCGCACATGCTGCCGGATGCGGTCTATGGATTACCCGAAGTTTACCGAGAAAAAATTAAACAGGCCTCGTATATCGCCAATCCCGGATGTTACCCAACGGCGTCCATTTTGCCTTTAGCGCCGCTTTTGAAAAAACATCTGGTGGATACGCAGGGAATTGTCATAGACGCGAAAAGCGGCGTCACAGGCGCCGGGCGCAGCGCCAAGGAAGCGAATTTATTCTGTGAAATCAACGACAGTTTCAAAGCCTACGGCGTCGGTACGCATCGCCATATGCCGGAAATTGCGCAGGAGTTATGTTTTGCCGCCGGTGAAAACGTACAAATGATTTTTACTCCCCATCTGGTTCCCATGAACCGAGGCATTTTAGCAACGATTTACGCCATGCGCCCATCGGGCGTTCATCCAGAAGAAATTCGCGGCGCTCTAGAAGAAGCCTACGCGAATGAACCGTTCGTACAGGTATTGCCGGAGGGCGTCTTCCCGCAAACCAAATGGGTATACGGAAGTAATCACGTTCATATCGGAATCTGGGCGGATCCCGACAGTCCGCGCGTAATCCTGATTTCCGCCATTGATAATTTAACCAAGGGCGCATCCGGTCAGGCGTTGCAAAATTTGAATCTCTTATTCGGATTTGACGAAACCACCGCTTTAACCGCTCCGGGTTTGACGCCCTAATCCGATTGATTTGTTCTATACGTTTTTTGTTCTATACGTTTAAGGAGGCTGTGATCTCGATGAAAATAATAGAAGGTTCTATTACCACCCCGCGTGGTTTTCTAGCGGCTGGAGTCGCTGCAAATATTCGAAAAAAAAGTCGAAAAGACGTTGGATTGTTGTACTCCCCTCAGCTCTGTACAGCCGCCGGCGTTTTTACAACCAATGTTGTTCATGCCGATAGTGTGGATATGGACCGAAAACACTTAGCGGACGGGTATGCCCAGGCCATTGTCGTCAATAGTGGGATTGCCAACGCCTGCAATGGCGAAGCCGGCCCTTTGGCCAATCGCTTAAGCAGTGAAAAGGTCGCGTCCCTTTTAGGAATTGCGCCGGAAAATGTGCTGGTGGCTTCTACTGGTGTGATCGGCGTTCCGCTTCCGCTCGATAAAATGGCCGAGGGAATTGAACTAGCCGCCCAAAACCTGCATCCGGACGGGGGAAGCGAAGTCGCCCTGGCCATTATGACCACCGACACGACGCAGAAAGAAGCGGCCATTGAAATGGAACTGAACGGAAAAAAAGTTTACTTAGGCGCGGTCGCCAAAGGTTCCGGCATGATTCATCCGAATATGGCGACTATGCTGGGATTCATTACAACCGACGCGGCGATCTCCCCTTCTTGCTTGCAGACCGCTTTAAAGGAGGCCGTCCAGGGGTCTTTTAATATGGTGAGTGTCGATCGAGATACGTCCACCAACGATTCGGTTCTCATTCTGGCCAACGGCATGGCCGAAAACACTGAAATTACCGATCCTTCCAGCGCCGACTACGCACAGTTTGCGGAAGCGTTGTCGGCTCTATGCGTCATTTTAGCGAAAAAAATTGCCCGCGACGGAGAAGGCGCTACGCATTTGATCCAGGTTACCGTCGAACACGCGGCTTCCTTGGCGGACGCGCGGACGATTGCACGTTCGATTACCGCTTCAAACTTAGTTAAAGCGGCCGTGTTCGGGCGGGACGCCAATTGGGGACGAATTCTTTGCGCGGCGGGTTACGCTGGCGTCGATTTTGATCCGTCCCGCGCGGATGTGTATTTGGGAGACGTGATGACCGCTCAAAACGGCATGGGCCTGGATTTTGACGAAGAAGCCGCGTTGAACGCGCTGTCAAAAGACACGGTTGATATTCGTGTCGATCTGAAAGCGGGGGATTTTCAAGCAACCGCCTGGGGATGTGATCTCACGTATGATTATGTGAAAATCAACGGCGATTATCGTACCTGATCGGAAACGAAAAATACGAAAGGAGACTGTAAGAAAATGGTTCTCTCTGCGTTAGAAAAGGCGGAAATCCTCGTTGAAGCCCTTCCTTATATTAAGGAATTCTATGGCAAAAAAGTTGTCGTGAAATACGGCGGCGCCGCGATGATTGATGAAGAATTAAAAGCCCGCGTCATGCAGGATATTGTGCTGATGCGTTATGTGGGGATGAATCCGATCGTCGTTCATGGCGGCGGACCGGAGATCAATCAGCTCTTAAAACGCTTAGAAATTGAAACGCATTTCGTAAACGGCATGCGATACACGGATCAAGCAACCATGGAAGTGGTCGAAATGATTTTAGGCGGAAAAGTGAATCAGCAAATCGTTTCGGGCTTAAACGCCAGCGGGGGGCACGCCGTGGGCCTCAGTGGAAAAGACGCCGGCTTAATTACCGCGCGCCCGATGAATCCGGACGGTCATTTGGGTTTTGTCGGCGAAGTGGAAAAAATCGATCCGGGCGTGATTGATACGCTGATTGAACAGGAATACATCCCGGTTATCGCGCCTTTGGGAATGGATGAAAAGGGGCAGGCGTATAACATCAATGCGGATCTTGTCGCCGCAGCCGTGGCCGTAGCCGTCAAAGCGGATAAATTGGTGCTTTTAACGGACGTCCCAGGGCTTCTACGAGACGTTCACGATGAAGCGTCGCGGATCTCCCAACTCAAATTGGACGATATCCCCCGTTACGTTGACGAAGGCGTTATTGCGGGCGGCATGATCCCGAAAATCCGTTGTTGTGAGCAAGCTGTCCGCGGCGGAGTCGGTCGAACGCATATTGTTGACGGCAGGGTGCCGCATTCTATTTTGCTGGAAGTCTTCACCCGCGCCGGAGTCGGAACCATGGTCGTCCCCTAGGGGAACGAGATTTTTATCGAAAAGGAGGGATTCCCATGAAAAATTTAGATTATCAACAGCAGGGCGAAAAGGTTATTTTAAATACGTATGCGCGTTTCCCGATTGCGGCGGTCAGAGGCAAAGGTGCGAAAGTATGGGACGCCGATGGGAAAGAGTACCTAGATTTTCTGGCCGGTATTGCGGTTTGCTCGCTCGGCCACTGTCCCGACGAATTGATCGCCGTATTGAACGAACAAGCGGAAACGCTCTGGCACGCTTCCAATCTGTACTGGCTTCCCAAACAAATTGAACTGGCGGAAAAACTTACGCGTTTATCCGGCATGTCCAAGGCGTTCTTCTGCAACAGCGGCGCGGAAGCCAACGAAGCTGCCATGAAGTTGGCGCGCAAATATTTCTACCGCCAGGGTCAACCCGATCGTTATGAAATAATCGTTTTCAAACATTCCTTCCACGGCCGCACGTTAGCCGCAGTTACGGCGACCGGTCAACCCAAATATCAGGTTGGTTTCGGCCCGCTTCCGGAAGGGTATCTTTATGCGGATTACAACGATTTGGAATCCGTCAAGAAATTAATCGGGCCAAAAACGGCGGCCATTCTCTTGGAACCTATCCAAGGCGAAGGCGGAATTTATCCTGGTACACCCGAATTTATGGCGGGCGTTCAACAGCTTTGCGATGAAAACGGTTTACTCCTTCTGCTGGATGAAGTACAATGCGGCGTGGGGCGCAGCGGAAAATTCTTTGCTTTTCAGCATTACGACTTGCATCCGGACGTCGTTACGATGGCTAAAGCCTTAGCCGGCGGAATGCCGATCGGCGCAATGGTGGTTTCCCAGCGCGCATCTTCCGGTTTTATGCCGGGCGACCACGCCTCGACGTTTGGAGGAAACCCTCTGGTCTCTGCGGTTGGATGCAAAAACGTTGAGATTATTTCCAATCCGTCTTTTTTGGAACAGGTTAATGCTCGCTCCAGACAATTGACAGAAGGTTTGCGGCTGTTAAAGGATGCGCGAATAACGGAGGTCCGGGGCCAGGGTTTGATGATCGGCGTGGCCTTTACGGAAGAAGTCCGGCCGTTGGTGACGCACTGCATGGAACAAGGTTTATTGGTCGGAAACGCGGGTTCGCAAGTCTTACGGCTCGTTCCGCCGTTAAATATCACCGAATCGGACGTAAACGCAGCCTTAGAAAAGATTCAAGCGGCGCTTGCGGCTTGGAAATAGGCGGATAGGGAGGAGTTTCAATGGATGGATCGACTTTAAAAGGACGGGATTTTCTGTCTTTGCATGATTTTTCTTCGGAAGAAATCCTGGGGCTCATACAATCCGGGCTTGATTTAAAAGCCAAACAGAAAGCCGGGATTCCTCATCCTTATCTTCAAGGGAAGACGTTAGGCATGATTTTCGAAAAAAGTTCCACCCGCACCCGCCTGGCCTTTGAAGTGGGGATGTACCAGTTAGGCGGCCATGCGCTTTTCTTAAGCGCGCGGGATATTCAGCTGGGCCGCGGCGAAACGATTGCGGACACGGCGCGGGTGCTGTCTCGGATGGTAGACGGCATCATGATCCGTACCTTTGGGCATGAAATTGTTGTCGAAATGGCGCGCTGGGCCGACGTCCCTGTGATCAACGCTTTAACGGATTTGCTGCATCCCACGCAAGTCGTCGCGGATCTGATGACCATTTGGGAACAAAAAGGCCGTTTTCAGGGCTTAAAATTGGCGTTTATCGGAGACGGCAACAACATGGCGCACTCTTTGCTGTTTGGCGGCGCGAAAATGGGAATAGACGTTACGATCGCCTGTCCAAAGGGCTATGAACCGAATGCGGATGTATTGAAAAGCGCGCAGGCGGACGCGGTGGAAACCGGAGCGGTTCTTTCCGTCAGCAACGATCCCCTGCAAGCCGCGAAAGACGCGGATATTCTCTATACGGATGTGTGGGCCAGCATGGGGGAAGAAGATCAGGCCGAGGAAAAGGAAAGCCACTTTAAGAACTATCAAATCAACGAGTCCTTGGTGGCTGTTGCGAAAAAAGATGTGATGGTTCTGCATTGTCTGCCTGCAAAACGCGGAAAAGAAATCACGGAAGCGGTGTTAGAAGGTCCGCATTCGTTTGTTTTCGACGAAGCGGAGAATCGTCTACACGCTCATAAAGCCATTTTAGCCGCGCTTTTATAAATAAAGAAAGGATGGAAAATATGGATAAAGTTGTTCTCGCTTATTCCGGAGGGTTGGATACCTCCATCATTATTCCCTGGTTAAAAGAAAATTACGATTTGGACGTCATCGCCTTCTGCGCGGACGTTGGGCAGGGTGAAGAATTGGAGCCCTTGCGGGAAAAAGCGATCCGGTCGGGTGCTTCCAAAATTTACATTGAGGATCTCCGTGAAGAATTTATTACCGATTTTATTTTTCCCACCATGAAGGCTGGCGCGGTTTATGAAAAAAAATATCTCTTAGGAACGTCTTTTGCGCGTCCGTTAATTGCGAAAAAAATGGTGGAAATCGCCCGTAAAGAAGGCGCGAAATATATTGCGCACGGGGCCACCGGCAAAGGAAACGATCAAGTGCGTTTTGAACTGACCGTCAAGGCTTTTGCGCCGGAGATGAAGGTCATTGCGCCTTGGCGCGAATGGGATATTCGTTCCCGTGAAGACGCGCTGGAATACGCCGCTGCGCGAAATATTCCGGTAACGGCCAGCAAAGAAAAAATATACAGCGAGGATCGTAACTTGTGGCATCTATCTCATGAGGGCGGCGATTTGGAAAATCCATGGAACGTGGCGAAAAACGACGTTCTGTTAAAATTGACAACTCCGCCGGAAAAGGCGCCGGATAAACCACTCCTGGTGGACATTGAATTTGCGCAGGGAATCCCGGTAGCGGTAAACGGCGTTTCAATGGGTCCGTTGGCTTTGATGGAAGAGTTGAACCGTCTCGGCGGGGAAAACGGAATCGGGATCGTCTCCATGGTGGAAAATCGTTTGGTCGGGATGAAATCCCGCGGCGTATACGAAACGCCGGGCGGAACGATTTTATATGAAGCGCATGATACGTTAGAAGAATTAACGCTGGATCGCCGTACCTTACAGTTTAAACAGCATGTGGCCTTACAGTATGCCGAACTGGTTTATGACGGCAACTGGTACGCGCCCTTGCGCAGCGCATTGGCAGCGTTTGTTGATGAAACCCAAAAAACAGTTACCGGCACGGCGCGGGTCAAACTGTACAAGGGCAACTGCCAAGGGGTAGCGGCTCAGTCGCCTTATTCCCTCTACGACGAGGAATTGGTAACCTTTGGCGAAGATGAGGTATACACACAAAAGGATGCGGAAGGATTCATTAATCTTTTTGGGTTACCCCTTAAAGTACAGGCAATGGTAAACAATAAAAATCAGGAAAAATAGCCTTTTACACGAAAAGCGTGTCTGATAGAAGACACGCTTTTTTTCAACTCTTTCGCCCGATGAAATAGTCAGGATGGAGATTTATCAATTTCAGCACCTAAACGGCTTAGTTTTTCCGAAAAATTCTCGTAGCCGCGGTCGATATGTTCACAGTCCTCAATGGTCGTTATCCCATTGGCGCATAATCCGGCAATCAAAAGCGCCGCGCCGGCCCGCAGATCGGTTGCTTTCACGACCGCGCCGCTTAAACCCTCTCCACGTCCTCGAATAATTGCGGTTCGTCCTTCTATGCGGATATCCGCGCCCATCCGCAGCAGTTCGGGAACATGAAGAAAGCGGTTTTCAAAAACGGTTTCACTAATAATGCTGCTGTTTTCACATCCACATAAGTACGCCATCATCTGCGCTTGCATATCCGTTGGAAATCCAGGATAAGGAAGCGTTTTGACATAAATGGATTGAATGGGGGCGCTGCGGCGAATAAAAATCCGATCCGCTTCTTCTTCAATCTCGACGCCGCTCTCCCGAAGTTTCGCACTCACCGCTTTGACGTGTCCGGGAATCACGTTATGAATGACGCCTTCCCCTTTCGTAGCGGCAATGGCGACCATTAAAGAACCGGCTTCAATTCGATCCGGAATGGGCGTATAATGACCTCCATGTAAAGAGGCAACGCCTTCGATTCTTAACAGGCTGGTTCCGGCCCCGCGGATTCTTCCGCCCAGCGTATTAATGAAATGCGCCAAATCAACCACTTCCGGCTCCAAAGCGGCATTTTCAATGACGGTGGTTCCTTCTGCCAGCGCCGCCGCCATCATGATATTTTCGGTTGCGCCTACGCTGGGAAAATCCAAATAAATGCGCGTTCCTCGCAGTTTAGGGGCTTCCGCTACCACATCCCCGCCGACGAAGCGAATATCCGCGCCCATCAAGTGGAACCCTTTCAAATGTAAATCTACCGGACGGCTTCCGATGGAACATCCTCCGGGGAGCGAAATACGTACGCGTTTTTTGCGCGCCAAAATCGGCCCCAGCATTAAAAAAGAGCCGCGGATCTTCCGTACCCATTCGGTGGAGGGATATAGATTAAAAATTTCCCCGCGAATGGTAACGTCGTTTTCTTCTGTTTCAATTTCTGCTCCAATTTCTTTTAGCAGCTGCAAAACGACTTTTACATCCATAATTTTGGGCAGCTGATGAATGGTCACCGGTTCATCCGTTAGTAGAGAAGCCGCTAATATAGGAAGAACCGCATTTTTAGAAGTTCCCACTCGCGTTTCGCCTACGAGCTTTGTTGGACCTTTTATTTTCATTTCCATTTTTTCACCTAATTCTTTTTCTTTTCATCGTCTTTTTTTAGCCTTGCCTTTTTTTTAAAAAAAATACCGTTATTTCTTGTCTGTTGAAAACATCTATTCCAGGCAATGAAAATTTTTATTGTTTACCCAAAAAACCCGTGTAAATTGGTCACTGGAAAAAATTTCTTCGAAGAATTCGCTGAAATTTTTTGCATGGCGCTATGAAAAAACCCTTGTTCATTTCTACTGAACGTCTCGATTGTTCCTACGTTTTGAGCAACTTTCTCTTGATTTCACTTCTCAAACCTTTTTTAGTGCTGTGATTAAAAAAAATTTCTAGTGAAAAAATGCTTTTTTTTATTCATTTTCGACGCTTTTCTATAGAATATGCTATAATTTTAAAGAACCGATTCATTGATGGATAAAAGAAACAGGAAATCCGTCCGATGGATAAAAGGCGTGGAGGGGGGGAAACGATTTTTTGTAA
Source organism: uncultured Syntrophomonadaceae bacterium (assembly GCA_944391275.1). Taxonomy (GTDB): domain Bacteria; phylum Bacillota; class Syntrophomonadia; order Syntrophomonadales; family Syntrophomonadaceae; genus CALXSZ01. Next base: position 11,652 of record CALXSZ010000115.1, on the reverse strand, counting down.
AACGGTTTATTAAACCGATGATCTATCCGGGATCTTTCATGGTTGAATAAAAAGATTCGGATGGACTACTGGATGAAACGCACAAAAATTCTAGAAAATTTTAGCGGATGTTGGATCATGTGAACAAAAATGAATGGAAGGAAATTTTTATTATGACCGATAACCAATTTCAAGAGCAGTATAATCAATACCTGCAAAGTCAATCCCAGAAAACCTCAAATTCTTCGTCAAGCTCCCCTCAACCGCCCAGTAATCCCCAATTAGTACCCACAAGCATTGGATTATACATTGTCCTGACGATCATTACTTGCGGGATTTTTGGTTGGTACTGGCTTTTCCGAATGGCTGAGGATTTAAAGATTCTTTCCGGGGATGAAAAAGCGACTTCCGGCGGAATGGTGGTTCTATTTTACATCATCACCTTTGGAATTTATGGCTGGTATTGGCTGTTTAAACAGGGCGAATGGGTGGATCAAGTGAAATATTCCCAGGGATATCCTTCGTCCAACACCGGCATTTTATACCTTGTACTGGCGATTTTGGGGCTTGCAATTATCTCGTGGGCGCTGCTGCAATACGAAATTAACCGAATGATTCAGAACTGAATCGTTCTCTGAGAAAAGGCTTTTCCTGATAAAATACTTTTGATGGAAAAACGTACAGAATTGGTCGGATGTTTTTGCGTATCCTTCGACTTTTAAATATTTTTAGGGCTTCAAAGCTTCTAAGATTTTTAAAGATTTTAAAATTACTAAAGCTTTTTTGGATTCTAAAGAATATTAAAAATTTTAAAGCTTTTAAAGGCTCCAAAAATTTTAAAGATTTCAAAAAATTCTAAAGCTTTTTTGGATTCTAAAGACTGTTAAAAATTCTAAAGCTTTTAAAGACTCCAAAAATTTCGAAGATTTTAAAAAACTCTAAAGCTTTGTTGGATTCTAAAAAATATTAAAAATTCTAAAGCTTTTAAAGGCTCCAAAAATTTTAAAGATTTGATTATTTGCGGTAAGGACATATTAAATGACAGCCATCCCTAAATTGCAGAGTATCCCTATCCCCGCTATACTATTTAAAAATTCGAAAAAGTAGCGTATGGATCGGTCGTAAACGGATCGGTTTTCTAAGGTTAAAACATGCAGAATTTTATCTCTTTCATTTTTCATGATAAAATAAAAATTTTTCTGGTGGTAGGAATCGGTTTTCTTTATGCCGGATGGGTCCAATTGACTGGGTGGACGATTCCCTGTATGTTTCATTGGCTTACTGGATGGGTTTGCCCGGGATGCGGAATCACGCATTTCTGTCTGGATTTGCTGCAAGGAAAAATCATCGACGCCGTCCAACAAAACCTGGCTTTAGCGATATTATCCGTTGTATGGGCTATCGCAGGATTCGCGCATTGGTTTCTTTCTCCCACTGGACTTCAGCAAAATAGTCTGGGATTTCGCATATTGACGTGGGGAAGCGTGGGATTTCTCGTCTTATTCGGCGTTCTGCGCAACCTTCCAGCGTTTTCATTTTTGCTCCCCCTCTATATGCGTTAAGGACGTATATACAGACGACCGATAAATGTTTAACTCCATAGAAAACCGTTTCAAAATAAAAAATCCGTTAGAAAAGAAAAAATGTTTTTGGGATGGCTTCTGGACAGAACGGTTCAATGAAAGCGGTAATGTGCGATAACGTCGCGCTGTTCTAAAATGTCCTCTTCGTAATGAACTTGGAAAGGATGCGCATGGTGCAGAACCAATGGGATTCCTCTGCGGTTTCTCCGATCGGAGACGATTCCAATGTGTTCAGGAAAAACGACAATATCGCCTCCCTGCCATTCCGCAATGGCTGATACATCGGTCGTCAGGGAAATCGCATGAGCAGAAAAATACACATTCAAGTTGCGTACCCGTCGATAATCAATGTTTGGATCAACGATTTCGATGGAATAGTCTTCCGGTCGCGCTAAAATATCCTGATGAACCCGTTCTCTTAAATCGTAACCGGCTCCTAAAAATGCAGCCGCAACGACGTCCGTACAAACGCCGTAGCCGTCATCCGGGTATCCTCCAGCATAGTATTTGCTTTGATATTTGGGTTTTTGATCCAGATAGCTTCGCGCGCTCAGCAGAATATCCGTTTGATCGTCGTACCCATCCTGATCCTGATCCCACGCGCTGATATAAGTGGGAATATCAAAATCCTCATTCGTATAAAAAGAAGTAGGGAAGATATGAAAAAATTTTAATCCATAAAAGAAAAGAAAAAACCCCGCTATTCCCATTCCCAACTTCCAGATTCTTCTCTTTTTCATCCGCTTCAGTTGTTCATCTCCCCTTTTTTTTATCCTAGAACTTTTGGGAAATTTCTTCTATCAAGTCCCAGCCCATTTTGGGTTTTAAATCATTTTCCGTTAATCCAACAGACGAGGTTTTTCCGTACGTACGATGGAATGGAGATTTCGTTGATTTTCAAAAAGAGCCCCTGATCTCGGACCAGAGGCTCTGCGTTTTTATTTTTCAGATTTTTCCGTGTCTTCTCCGGATGGATCCTTCCGCACAGAAACAATCGCTTCTTCTAATTTATGATCCTGAATTTTCAGTACGTTAATTTGAAGCGCATCCGTTTCCAAGTTAAATTGATCGCCGTCTTCCGGAATGGATCCGTATAATCCAAAGACATACCCGCCAAACGTTTCATAGTCTTCTTCCGGCAGCGATATGCCTAAGGCTTCTGCCACATCATCCAGCCGAGCCAGTCCCTGAATCCGCCAAGTCCCGTCTTCGAACGCTTGAATCGGCTCCGGTTGAATTTCCGTGCCATCCAAATCCATTTCCCCTACCAGTTGCTCAATTAAGTCCTTCATGGTGACAATTCCAAACGTTCCCCCGTATTCATCCAGCACCACCGCAAAGAAGATTCGGCTTCTTTTCATTTGTTTAAATAGGACGTCCGCTTTTACGCTTTCCGGAACAAAGTACGCCGGCCGCACAGCCTGTTCCAAAACCTTTTCTTTGGTCCGATCCGGTATGCGGAAAAAGGTGCGGATATCCAGTACGCCCACCACATGATCAACGCTTTTATCGCAAACGGGATATAACGTATGGCGATTTTCATTGATGGTTTTTTCCCATTCTTCCAACGGATCATTCAACCAAACCATCACCATTTCCGTGCGGTGGGTCGCAAATTCATTCACGGTTAAATCGTCAAATTCAAAGACATTTTGAATAAACTCGCGTTCTTGATTATCAATGACTCCTTTTTGGTTGCCCCGGTCCACCATCATGCGGATTTCCTCTTCGCTAACTTCTTCATCTTCCGCATTGGGGTCGATTCCTAAGATTCGCAGAATCGCATTCGTTGAAGCCGTCAACCCCCAAACAATAGGCGCAAACAACTTCGCAATAAAAGTAATCAGCGTGGACATGGCCAAAGCCAATTGTTCCGATTTTTTCATAGCCAGTCGTTTGGGGACCAATTCGCCAAAAACCAATGTAAAATAAGATAGAATTAAGGTAATGAAAACAACGGCTAAAGTATCTAACACTTTTTCCGGCAGAGAAACCCCTATACGCATAAACCAAGCGACCAGTTTATCTGAAAAATTGTCTGCTGCGAATGCGCTGGCTAAAAATCCTGAAAGCGTGATCGCTACCTGAATGGTTGCCAAAAAGCGTGCAGGTTGTTTGGTCAAACGAGCCAAACGAATCGCCCGTTTTTCTCCCTCGGAAGCCAATTGATCAATTCTTGCATCGTTCGTTGAAATAACCGCAATTTCTGCACAAGCAAAAACGGCATTTAAAAAAATTAAAATGACTTGCAGTAAAATCATTTGCCATATACCTGGGTCTTGCAAAAAACATTCCTCCTAAACATCGTTCAAATAGAAGTAAAGAATGAATACTCGTAATAGGAATAATACATTATAAGATCATCGCCAAAAAAAGAATAGAATATCCCTATCGCGAGGGTAGTAATCGTTTTTTACTACAAAAATCTCATCGTTGAATTCTTTTTAAGCGCAAAAAAGCACACTTAACGCTTTTTGCAAAAAACGTTAAGCATGCCTTACCCCAACATTCGATTTCGATCTGTGATTGTAATAATCGAACGCAACTGTCTTCGCTGTCGTCTGATTCCATAATTGTACAACCTCTCCTTACGGTTTTTATTATACTATATGTCTTTTGTCGGGTCAATAGACGGATTCGTCTGAAAATGAAAATGAATTTACTCAACCCCTACGCCCTGTCTCCTTCATCCTACTATGAGCGCTAAGAGCGCCAAGGAAAAAGGCGTCTCCATGAACTGCATTCAAAAGAATTCTCTTTTGGCGCGAAGTGTTTTCATTACATACAAATTGCAGGCATTAAAATCTTTGAAAATGGAAAGTTTTTATCCCTTCAGAACTATTCGTCTCTTCGATTCTTTATAATTTTACGTAAAAAATAGAGGAAGATTCTCTACAACGACCAATACGTGTTTTTTTGAAGAATTCTTTCTACAAATAGATGAAAGTATCGTAGTCATCGGAACGCCTTACAATTTGTTGGCGGCTGTTATTTCATAATGTCCCTACCGCAAATAAGCGTATAAATGCTTCTCATAAGAACAACCCGATATGGACTGTCATGTTCCGGCATCCCTCTTACGATAAGTAAACACAAAAGTAGAAATCAAAAAGGCTTCCCGGTTTTCCAGGAAGCTCTTTTTTAGGAATTTCTTTTAACCCCGTTTTTCAATCGCTTTTTTGTGTCTGGCTCGAACCATGTCGGCAAAACCTCGTATGGTTTCTTCCAGTTGACGCCGAATTTCCTCGGAAACCGCCTGAGGTTGAGCGAATTCTTGATAAAGCGTTTCCTTTTCCCTTTTCAGGAAAGTAATCACGCCCCATTGGAATTCTTCTTTCTTTTCCGGGGGAACCGCCTGCATAACGTCCGCGGGAATAAGTTGTAAGATTTTACAGTTCTGTTCGGTTTTCTCTACAATTTTTTGCATTTTTCTTTCCTTTCCAAATCCAAAAGGCGCCAGCGGTTTTTCACAGGAATTTTTTCAACGAAAACCCATTCAAACGCCTTTTCGCAAAACACGAATCGAAATAAAAAAACGCTTTACCAGCGCACAAAGCTCGCAAAGCGTTTTATAAATCATTTTTATCATATACTCTTTTACTCGAAAAAGCAAGCGGAAAATATTTTTCTTTTTCCCTCCCTGGCCTTTTTCCTTAGCGGCATAAGAAAAATTCTGCAATCAATACAACCATACAACACGCAACGGAAACTTGAAACAACGTTGCGCCGAACCAAGCAGCCGCTACTCCGACGATCAAAGCAAAGGCTCCGGCCAGCGGACTTTGCGTCGCCTCCAAAATCGCCGGGAACGTCATGACTGCCAATGTCACGTATGGGACATAGTATAAAAAGGACTGCAAGAAACGGTTTTTAATTTGTCGCTGGATCAGCGTTAAAGGTAAAACCCGGATGAGAAAAGAAACCCACGCCATAATTGCGATGTAAAGATAAATATTATGCGTCATGTTCGGATTCCTCCTCCTGTCCTTTTACGGGGAAAAAAATCGCTGCGGCCGCCGACAACACCAACGTCAAAAGAATCGTGCGGTTGCCGCTGGAAATTTCTTTTATCCCTGGAAGATGGGTAACCGCGAAACTAACTGCAAAACTTACCCCCACAAGCCCCGCAATCACTCGATTTTTACGCGCCGGCGGAATGATCACCGCTAAGAACATGCCGTATAACGCCACGCTTAACGCGCTGACGACACGAACGGGCAGAATATTGCCTGCAACAATCCCCAATGCGGTTCCTGTCGCCCAAAACGGCATGGACGCCAGCATGGCGCCATAGGAATAGAACGGGTTCAGTTTCCCGGACCGCGAAAAAGTAATGCCGAAAATTTCATCGGTAATATCAAATCCCACCAATAGCCGGTGATAAAACGGCGTATCGGATGAAAACCGCTGACTTAAGGCGCAACTCATCAATAAGTATCGAGCGTTGGTGATCAGCGTAACGATGGCAATCTCAATGTAAGCAGCGTCTGCGGCGATTAACATAAAGACCGCGTATTCTCCGGCTGAAGCGTTCGTTAACAGGCTGGCAAGAAATCCCTGAAAGGCCGTCAGCCCAGCATGGTGCGCCGCGATCCCCAGAGAAAAAGATACCGCAAAATACCCTAAACCAATCGGAAATCCATCGCGTATTCCCTCTCGAAAAACCTGCTTTCGCTGGGAGATTTTCTCCTCTAAAATGACGTCCACTTCCCCTAAACTATTTTTTTCTATTCTTCTATTATATCAATTTTATTTCCATCCGTAAAATACATGCTAATAAGCCCTCTCCTCGTGCGTCGATTCTTTTGAAAAAACGCTTTTTTAGCCGCCAAATATCCTCCCGCGCTTTTTGGGATTCTTCCGCTTTTTCTGTGCGTAATGGCGTCCAAAACAGAAAATCCAAAGCCGTACCGTACATTCGACGAGATAAAGGACAGTCCATTAGAAACGCATGCGTCCTTCGCGAACACCTCTACTGTGGCCGTCTATCGCTGGACAAAATATCGATCGCTCCCATCCATGGAAAACGAACCAAAGAGCGATCCATAAAGTCTTTTGAAACAAAACTCCCACTCAAAAGAGCGTGCGGTTCGCGCTCTAGCGCTCTTTTTATGATATACACTTGATCTTTCAACAACCATTTAATGGGGTTCGTGCGTTTCAATGAAAGATCTTTTAGCGGCCCTCCGCATTATAAAGCGCTTTCACCGCGCCGCTTTCCAAAATAGCCGGGTAAGAGAGCGCCTGTGCAATGTCTTCCTATTCCATCCAATTTTGAATTTTTCTGTAAAATCTGGAAAAGCCTCGTTCCCTTGCCCACACAAGCGCATTTCAAATTTCGGATTCGGATCGACTTCTTTCTAAACGCATTATCCGCTCAATTCAATATCCCTGGATGATTGATTATATCAACCGATTTACAGCCATTTTGCTTTTTGGGTGGAATTTTACCGACAGATCCAGATGAAATAAACCAAATAACCCAGGAGCATCCCTGCCCCAGCCGCTCGCTGCAATTTTTGATTCCGGAAACAGCAAAGCCAAAGAAAAACCGCCGCTGCAATGGCAACCAGCGTATCCAATCGAAAGGCGCTCGCGAAAGAAACCGGAATGATTAGAGCGGAAAGCCCAATTACGAACAGAATATTGAAGACATTGCTGCCGACAATATTTCCAATAGCAATATCCGCATTGCCCTTGCGCGCAGCGGAAACGGATGTGAACAGCTCTGGCAGGGACGTTCCCAGCGCAACAATGGTCAATCCAATAAATCGTTCGCTCAACCCTACAACACGCGCGATGGCGCTGGCCGCATCCACCGTAAGATTGCTTCCTAAAATAACCAAAAAAAGCCCTCCGAATGTTAGCAAAGCCAAAAACCAGCCTTTCTTCTGAGACGCTGTTTTCGTTTCAATATTCGGCGTTTCAATATTCGGTTTTTCGGGAATTTCCTCTTTTTCCGGATTTTCCTGTGCATGAGAAACCTTGTCCAAATTCAAGGTATTTTCTTCCTTCCGCAGACTTTTTTCGGCCTTAATAACGTAAGAAGCCTGCGCCATCCGGAACAGATATCCCAAGTAAAGGAGAAAAAGCAAAAGCAAAAGAATTCCGTCCAAAAGTCCGACGGTTTGATCCCATCCCATCCAAAGCAAGATAAGCGTAATCGCAATCATGAAGGGAATTTCCACACGCACGGTGGATCTTGCAACCGCCAGAGGGGTTATAACGGCGGAAAGCCCCAAGATAATTAAAATATTGAGAATATTGCTGCCCACAATATTTCCAATGGTAATATCGGCATTTCCCTTTAACGCCGAAGTGATACTGACAGCCGCTTCCGGCGCGCTGGTCCCCATGGCAACGATGGTCAATCCGATCACCAATTGCGGAATACCAAACCGTGTAGCCAGTCCGGAGGCTCCATCTACAAACCAATCAGCTCCTTTTACCAATAAAATAAGTCCTGCTGCCAGCAAAAGAAGCTGAAGAAATACTTCCATTTCAATTCCTCCCAGAAAATGTGTTTCGATATCGTTTGTCAGCGCTTTTGAAGCAATAAAAAAGCGAGACACTCGCTGTTCTTAAACAACAGCAATGTCTCGCTGCTTTTTTCAAACGAGGTTTTCGTGCAAATCGTCGGCTTTCATCAGACAGAAAACCTCTTCTCCGCTTCCTTTACGCGCTTCAAGTATATAAGAAAATGCTTTTCTCGTCAAGTTTTTCGATTCCTCTACGTTTTTTGATAAAGGTATCCCATCTTCGAAAACCCAGAAAACAGCTCGGAATCCACGTTCAACTGGAAGATTTTTATAAAAAATGTCCATCCTGAAAAATCAGACGACAACCATTCCCACATTTCCTAAAAAAGGCCGTTCTAAAACCGTTCTTCATTCTTTGACGAATCGGACCGCCGTCCCATAAGCCATGATTTCCGCTGCGCCCGCCATCACCGCCGCAGAACTGTACCGGATATTAATCACGGCGTCCGCTCCCAAGGCTTCGGCTTGATCGACCATCCTTCTCGTAGCCAGATCCCGGGCATCCATCATCATTTTATTATACGCTTTTAATTCTCCGCCAACCAGCGTTTTTAAACTTTGCCCCAAATCATGTCCAATGTTTTTAGATTGAATTGTACTCCCCTGCACCAATCCCAACATCTCAAATTTTTTCCCGGAAATATAATCCGTATTCACTAAAACCACAAGTGCTCCCCCATTTCTTTTTGAAAAGATTTTTCTCGTTTTTAAACGCGGCAAACAAAATCCCGCTTTTTTCTTTATTAAAACCTTTTACCGTACAATTATACAATAATTATACAGAAAATACTCCCATTTTTCATATATTTACAATTTCCGACCCGATTTTCGAAAAAATTCTCTTCCTGCGTTTTCGTCCCACAATACGGGCAAAAACGATTCCATACGGATGACGTCTTCCGTTCAAAGCGGATGTTTTCGGCTCGAAACGTTGGTTCAATGGATCGTCCTCCTCTTGTTCGTCTCTACACCGTCAAAGATAGAATAAAAGATAGAATAACGGTTTCTTCTACAGCATTTTTGAAAGGATATCCTGCCTGCATGATAGCCGCCGCAAAGAAGAAGACGCCAAATAAAGCAAAAAGCCTTCCGCCCATACGAAAGGTTAAAATCGTCCAAATTATTCTAAAAACACCGATCCCAACACTTATTATATCGCTCATGAAAGAAGGATCTCGTCCCGGCTTAATAATCCTTTTTTATGGAGAAAAATCTCCTTTTATTTTCCCAAAACATCGTTGTGCAAACCGACTGCATTTCTTCTTTCCATCGAAAATTTTATAATAGAAAGAAAGGAGGGTTCGCGGATTAAATCGCTTTACGTTAGGCGCCTAATTTGGCGCTTAAGAATTAAATTTTTGAGCGTTAGACATCCAATGGAAGTTTAAGAATCAAATCTTTGGGTGTTAAACATCCAATTAAGGCTTAAGAATTAAATCTTTGGGTGTTAGACGTCCAATTAAGGCTTAACAATTAAATCTTTGGGTGTTAGACGTCCAATGGATGTTTAAGAATGAAATTTATAGAAATCCCAGCTGCTTTAAGATAAAAATCCAAAGAAATAGCGTGAGACAACAAAAAAGAGACGTCGTTACCACGCTTTGCCCGGTCAGTTCATGGTCGCTTTCACAGGCAATCGCCATGGGATAAGCGGCGGAAGCCGTCGGGCTGGCCGTACAGATCAACACAACCGCCAGCGCTTCTCCGCGAAATCCGAACAGAATGGCGGCAGTCAGCGCGCAAAGCGGTGCAAGAATCAAACGTATACCATTGCAGAACAGCACTTTTTTGAGGTTCTGCAAAACACCTTTCAATTGAATCGAAGCCCCTAACGCGACGAGCATCATCACGCTGCCAGTATTTCCTAATTTTTGGATGGTTTCTTCGACAGGAGTAGACAGACGAATATGAAATAAAAGACATATAAAACCCAATAAACATCCAACAATCAGGGGATTTTTCATAATTTCGATCAGGGTTCGTCGAATATTCAAGGTCCCGCGACGGCATGTTTCAAGTGTAACAACCGCCAAAATATTGTATAGCGGCACCAAAATAGACACTGCCACCGTTGCCGACCCAACTCCCGCCTCGCTCATCAGCGATTGCGCTAAGGACACGCCAATCACGGCCACATTCGAACGAAACGCCGTTTGGATATAGGCGCCCCGTGTCTTTGGGTTTTTGTCAAATGTAAAGAAAAAGAGATACGACAGCCCAAACCAAATTAAAACCCATCCAATCAAGAAAATCATTAAATCCGGTTGAAACGTCTTTTTTAGATCGGTTGAGTAGACATTGTAAAACAATAAACAGGGCATCAGAAATTTAAACGTCATGATGCTCATCGGGTTAAACAACGTAGGCGGAACGACACGGCTTCTGCGAATGAAGACGCCGGTTAACAGGATGAGAAACATGGGCAGGACGCACTGAACGGATAAGATGAGATTTTCCATAAAAAATAAAAAGTTCCCTCCTCATCACGCATTGAACGGTAGATTAAGTGTTGTTTTCAGACTGTCCGCCATCGAAAAAGTGAAAAATTTCCCGCCAAAGGGCCTGCGCCGTTTTCATACGGGGATTCCGTCACATCGCTCGATAAACAGCTCTTTCTCCGCCAATTAATTTCGGGCGCGTTTTGGCCGCGCAGACCAGCGCCTGGCCGATATGCGACGCTTTTAGCCGTACAGGGACGGCCACGTCCCGTAAATTCATTCCAATCATAACGCATCCAATGTCTAACCCGAGGTGCGCTTTCACATGTTCCACCGCACAAGGCGCATCCAGCGCTTTCCATAAGGCGGCTGCAAAGGAACCGCCGGCTTTAGGCTGGGGGATCACACAAACTTCTTCGTAACCATAGCGTTCCGCGGCCGCACTTTCTAAAATAACCGCCCGGTTTAGATGCTCACAGCATTGTCCGCATAAATACAACTGATGGCTCCGGCAGGCTCGCAAAATTCCATTCATTACGGCCTGTCCAACCTCCGGCGCGCTGTTCGTTCCAGGATGAGCTCCTAAAATTTCACTGGTCGAGCATCCTACTAAAAAAAGTTGCCCGGCTTTGGCATTAGACTGTTGAATAATCTCCTGAGCGCAAGCAAAAGCTTGCGCTTCGTAAACTGTTAAATTTTCCCTTTCCATAAAAACCCCACCTTATAAAAAGATGTTAGACCCTACAGACTGTTTTTCTCGGTCTGGAAATTTTTTCACCTACTTTTGGAAAGCTCCGGTTGAAAAAACCTTTGCAAAAAGTCTACGACTGTTAAACAGATTCTACTTTACAGAAAAATCCGGCTCAATCCTTTGTTACGGAAAAAGTTCTAAGGATATTCCGGATATTTCTCATGGGACGCATTACTCCCACTCGCTCCTGTCAGAAGTTTTCTAAACAGATTTGCTTATGGGATTTGGCTCAGAGTATTGGTATTCTTTTCATTATTCAGATAGTAGAGGCTATCTGATTTTTTGTTGCCAGTGTGTTGCCAAACATAGATCTTTAACAAGATGGATTACATACCCATCCGTCTATATTGCATCCACATATT
>CALXSZ010000114.1 GCA_944391275.1 uncultured Syntrophomonadaceae bacterium | reverse complement strand
GTTTATGGTCCAGTATGACGGTTTTTTAAAACTTTTTGACCGCAAAGCATGTACGTATTAAACATAACGTCTTATCAACAACATTTCGTCTCTCTTATCGAGAAGAAAAAAGAATGCGCGAGGAAACATACGCTCTACTGGAAGAACAGAATTTACTGCAATATAAAGATGAATTAGCAGTGAGTCTGCCATATGGCTTACAACGCCGACTGGAAATCGCACGCGCATTGGCCACTCATCCCAAACTCCTACTCCTAGATGAACCCGCTGCTGGGATGAATCCTCAGGAGACACAAGAATTGGCTCAATTTATTCAAGAAATTAAAGAAAAATATCATCTGACGATTTTTTTAATTGAGCATCATATGGATTTAGTCATGCAGATTTGCGATCGTATTTATGTGATTGATTTTGGAAAACAAATTGCTAGCGGATCGCCCAAAGAAATACAAAATAACCAACATGTAATCGACGCTTATTTAGGAACCGTGGAGGAAGACGATCATGCAGACAACGATGCTTAAAGTAACGGATTTAAAAGTAAATTACGGCGGAATTGAAGCGGTAAAAGGAATCAGTTTTGAAGTACCCGAAAAAAGTATTGTTACGTTAGTCGGCGCCAACGGAGCCGGTAAAAGTACAACCTTACGTACCATTTCCGGTTTGGTTCGTCCTCGCAGCGGTTCCATCAAGTTATTTGACGAAGAACTCACAAATAAAAACGTCACCACGCTGGTTGCAAAAGGCATTACTTTAGTTCCCGAGGGCCGCAAAATTTTCCCCGATCTAACGGTGATGGAAAATTTGCGTATTGGCGCTTATTTAAGAAAAGATGATTTGCGGGACGATTTGGATTGGATTTTTCACCTATTTCCCCGTTTGAAAGAGCGTGAATGGCAATATGGCGGGACATTATCCGGCGGGGAGCAACAGATGCTTGCAGTGGGTCGGGCGCTAATGAGCCGACCCAAATTATTGATGATGGATGAACCCTCTTTGGGATTAGCGCCGATTATCGTTCGCAATATTTTCGATATTATCCAAGAAATTAATAAGCAAGGTGTAACTATTCTTCTTATTGAACAAAACGCCAACATGGCTTTGAAAATTGCGGATATAGGTTATGTTATGGAGACAGGCCGCATTACACTATCTGGAAAAGGAAAAGATTTATTAAAGAACCCCGCAGTTAAATCAGCTTACTTGGGAAGTTAAAATTTTGACAAAAAAGAGAGTATCCCGACATACTCTCTTTTCTTCTATATTCTCAATATTATTCTCAATATTTTGAAAGAAGGGATAAAATGTCCACTTTACAAATCGCCGTATGCCAAATGCAAGTGCAAAAAGACCCTCAGACGAATCTGGAACATGCCGCTCAATTGGTTCACGAAGCCGCTCAACATCAAGCCGAAGTGGTTGTTCTTCCAGAGATGTTTTTGATCCCTTACAGTTTAAAAGCCATGAAACACTATGCTGTTCCTCTCCAAAGCGATATCCGCGATTTTTTATCTTCTTTAGCCAAACAAGAAAATATTTTATTAATCGCCGGTTCGATCCCAGAAAAAGGAGAAAACGGGAATTTTTATAACACCAATTTAACCTTTAGTCCACAAGGAGAATTGCTGACACAATACCAAAAAATTCATCTATTCGATGTTAATATGAATCATCGTGTTTCCTTCCAAGAATCAGCTGTTCTTTCTCCAGGCAACCAACTTCGTTTGATTCATTATAAAGATTGGGTTCTCTCAACGGTCATTTGTTACGATGCACGTTTCCCCGAATTGTTCCGTCTATTGGTTGACGCTGGCGCTCAAGCGATATTTATTCCCGCCTCTTTTTCCAAGGCAACCGGAGAAATGCATTGGGATTTAACCATGCGTTGCCGGGCAGTTGATCATCAAATTTTTATTGCTGCGGCTTCTACGGCCCGCAATCCGGAAAACGCTTTCCAACCTTGGGGATATTCCATGATCGTTGATCCTTGGGGAAAAGTTTTGGCCCAAGCTCAAACCGATGAAAAAATATTATACGCCGATCTGGATTCGACTCTTCTCCCCGAGGTACGTCAAGAGCTTCCTCTTTTAAAACACCGCAGAACCGATCTGTACGAAATTGTTCCCCACCTTCCCATTCAACAGGTTTTCTGTGATTCATCTATTCTCAAATAATTCAGATTTCCTCTATAAAAAATGGTGCAATCCTTCTTCGATTGCACCATTTTGGATTTATTTTATAATTGTTCCAATAAGTTCACCATTTCAATGGCCGTAGCCGCCGCATCTGAACCTTTATTTCCAGCTTTCGTACCGGCTCTTTCAACGGCCTGCTCAATACTATTGGTTGTCACCAAACCATTTATAACCGGTTTTCCAGAAGTTAACATCACTTGCGCAATCCCTTTTGTGACTTCATTACAAATTAAATCAAAATGCGGTGTCGCCCCACGAATAACCGCTCCCAAACAAATAATTGCCGAATAGGGTTTTTCCTGGTTCTCCAACATTTTCTGAGCAACAATTGGAATTTCAAATGCTCCAGGTACCCAAGCTACATCCACATGATCAGGGGCTACGCCATGTCGGTTCAAAACGTCCAAACATCCACCTAATAATTTACTGGTAATAAATTCATTAAAACGCGCTACAACAATCCCATATCTTTGTTCAGAACTCCCAATCAGTTTTCCTTCTAAAATATGCGCCATGGTTTTTCCCTCCAACATCAATCTTTTTTCTTTTGTTATTTTGCCTTTGCTTCGTCCAGATCCAGAATATGCCCCATTTTTTCCTTTTTTGTTCGCATGTAGTATTCATTCTCTTTTTTGGTTTGCATTTCAATCGGAACGCGTTCAACCACTTCCAGACCATATCCCTCTAAGCCTCTGATTTTTTTAGGATTATTCGTCATTAAACGCATTTTTCGTACGCCTAATTCCGATAAAATTTGAGCGCCGATCCCGTATTCGCGTAAATCTTCCGGGAACCCTAATTTAATATTCGCCTCAACAGTATCCAACCCATTGTCTTGGAGGTGGTACGCCCGGATTTTATTGCCTAAACCAATTCCGCGTCCTTCTTGACGCATATAGAGCAACACGCCCTTCTGGGCTTTTTCAATCATGCGCATGGCCGCTTTTAATTGTTCGCCACAGTCACAGCGGCAGGAACCAAATACATCTCCCGTAAGGCATTCGGAATGAACCCGCACCAAAATCGGTTCCTCTTTTTTCCACTCGCCCTTTACCAAAGCGATATGTTCCTTATCGTCCAAAACCGAACGGAATGCTACAATATCAAAGTCGCCATACTCGGTAGGAAGGTGAGCTTCTCCAATTCGCTCAATCATTTTTTCTTTACGGCGACGATATTCGATCAAACTGGCAACGGTAATCATTTTAATCCCATATTTATCCTTAAATTCCATCAATTGAGGAACTCGCGCCATCGTTCCGTCATCATTCATGATTTCACAAATAACGGCTGCCGGATATAACCCTGCTAAACGAGCTAAATCAACCGAAGCTTCCGTATGCCCCGTTCTTTTTAAGACGCCACCTTCTTTGTAACGCAAAGGGAAAACATGTCCGGGTCGCCGAAGATCTGACGGCTTTGTTTCCGGATTAATCATCGCATCGATCGTAGCGGCACGTTCAAACGCGGAAATCCCGGTTGTGGTACTAATATGATCCACCGAAACGGTAAAAGCCGTTTCATGATTATCCGTATTTTTTTCGACCATTTGGTTAATTTGTAATTCATCCAATCGCGACCCCAACATGGGCATACAAATGAGTCCTTTCGCATGCGAAGCCATAAAATTCACAATTTCCGGCGTACATTTTTGAGCGGCAACAATAATATCTCCTTCGTTTTCACGATTTTCATCATCCACTACAATCACCATTTTTCCATTGCGAATATCCCAAATCGCTTCTTCTACTGTATTAAACCGATCCATTTCGTTTCCTCCTTATATAAATCCATTTTCCTGAAGTACGGAAAAGGTCAAAGTATTTTCAGGCTGATCTTCTTCATGATGCATAAATTTATAGATATATCGCCCTACGATATCCGTTTCTAAATTAACCGTATCGCCCATTTTTTTATATCCTAAGGTTGTTAAAGCGGCTGTATGCGGAATCAATGAAACACTGAAGGTTTCATTGGTCACATCAATCACCGTTAAACTAATTCCGTCAATTGCAATCGAACCCTTGGGTACTGTAAAGTCTAGAACATTTTTGGGCGCCTGAATGGTTACAACTTTTGCAATTCCCACCTGATGTTCTTCCAGAAGCCTTCCTACGCCATCCACGTGTCCTTGAACAATATGTCCGCCCATATGATCACTCAAGCGCACGGCACGTTCCAAATTGACATAATTCCCAAGCGCCAATTGCCCCAAATTGGTTTTTTCTAATGTTTCCGCCATAACATCAGCCTCAAAATGCTGATCATCAAACTGAACAACCGTTAAACAGACCCCGTTGACGGCAATACTGTCTCCTACTTGAACATCTTCCAACACATTGTGCGCCGTTATAGAAATTTTTCCCCATTCATTTCCTTTTTCCAGCTTACGAAGCTGTCCTAATTCTTCAATAATTCCTGTAAACATCCTTGTCCCCTTTTCTGAAAACTTTGCTATTTTTTATAACACGGATAACCCATGATACACAAATCATGTCCAAACCATTGCAACGTCATTCGCTCAATTGCAACCGCATCCTCCACCAAATCTACGCCTACGCCTCCAATGGGTCCGGGAGCCATTTTCCCGCCAAAAATTTTAGGCGCGATAAACCAGCAAATTTTGTCCACCAATCTTTCACGCAAAAAGGAAGCATACACCTCTCCCCCGCCTTCGATCAACAAACTGCAAATTTCTCTTTTCCCTAATTCTTTTAAAAGGAAATGCAAATCCACTCCTTGATCGGTCGAAGGAACTTCTAAAATTTCAATTCCCGCTGCTTCCAAAGCCCGCTTTTTTTTCTCTTCCGGATGAAATGCACACACAACAATGGTCTGTTGTTTCCGAGCGCTGCAAACAATTTGACTGGTCGGAGGAATCTGCAATTGACGATCCAATATCACACGAACTGGATCATGATTTTCCCCGCTTTTTAGACGGGTATTCAGCATCGGATCATCTTTTAAAACGGTGCCTATGCCAACTACAATCGCGTCATGCGTATTTCGCAGTTCATGAACATATTGTCGAGAACTTTCGTTGCTGATCCATCGGGAATTTCCAGAAGTCGTTGCAATTTTCCCATCTAATGTCATCGCTGTTTTTAATAAGACAAACGGTTGGTGAGTTTGAATATATTTAAAAAATACTTCGTTTAAATTTCTCGCTTCTTCTGCGCAAACGCCAACGGTTACTTCAATTCCAGCCGTTTGAAGCTTTTCAATTCCTTGTCCAGCTACCAATGGATTCGGATCTTTGATCGCAATAACTGCTTTCTTTATTCCAGCTTCAATCACAGCGTCTGCACAGGGCGGCGTTTTCCCATAATGACTGCAAGGTTCCAATGTCACATAAAGGGTGCTTCCTCTGGCCTTTTCAGCAGCCATCTGTAAGGCATGAACTTCCGCATGCGGCGTTCCCGCCTTATGATGCCATCCCTCTCCTACAATTTTCCCGTCTTTTACGAGAACAGCCCCCACCATGGGATTGGGATTGGTCCTACCTCTTGCTCTACCCGCCAAAGATAACGCATGCATCATATAAACTTCATCTTGTGTCCGCTTTGAAAAAACGTTCTCCATTTCGTCACCACTTCTTTCCTCTATATTACAGCTTTCTCATAAAAAAAACGCCTCATTCGAGGCGCCTTGCGAAAATTGGCAACAAAACATTATAGCAAGTGATTGAAAAAAACAGCGCAAAATGCACAACATCTTTTCTCAAAATTCGCACAACAAATTTCGAGCCTTACGCCGCTCTTCAAAAAATCATTTGCCTGATTGCTGTCGCTTTTCCTCCCCATCCAGACTGTCACTGTTGGCCCCGGAGTTTCACCGAATCCTGCCTTCCGGCTCGCGGGCTATACCGCCAATAGGGAATTTCACCCATCCCCGAAGAAAAACTGTTTATGAAGTTTATATTTTTATCATACTACGAATGATCCAAAAGCGTCAATCTTTTATTCGTAAAACGTATTTGATTTTTCCCCGTCCCGTTTGACCGGTTTATATTTTCCAACCCAATTGCTCCTGCTCTAATAAAGATTATGCCGATCGCCATTGACCCGTCCTATTCTTCTGCTAAAAAAGCGGTTTACTAAACGATCATATTTTATCTCTATTTTTATAAAGGGATAGTAAACTAGGAATTCACATCGGTTGCGTATAGAAATGGAGAATTCCTGTAACACCAATCTCTCTCTTGAATGATCTTCATCGTTTAATACAACCTTTTACCAAACGCATGATTAACTACGAAAACCATGTTCATCTGATCATACAAGAGAATAAGTCAGGAAAACTAAGAATGAAAATATTTTAAAGAAAAGGATGATTTGAGGGAGACCGGATGCTGATCCCCCCTTCAAAGGACGGACTCATTTTCGGATTGATGCACTATCTCTAGAAAACGGGTGCGAATCTGGTTTTCCCAATCTGGATCTTCCATGTTTACGGATGCTTTTGGAATGAAGCCACCTGCCATTTCAGCATGCCCTCCGCCACCGCCGCCGAAACTCTCAGCGACCTCTTTAATAATCTGTCCAGCATGCAACTCTCCTGCGGAACAACGAACAGACACTTTCAATCCTTCCGGGCGCAAAGTATACACCACTGAACAATTTACTACATCCAAAGACAAAATAAAATCGGAAAGCATCCCCAGCAGAGCGTCGGGGCAATCAAAAGGAATATAGGCAAAACCGACATGTTCAATAATCTGAACATTATTAATCGCCGTTCCAAACGCTTTTAAATCACGATATTCCAGTTTGCTGCTGAGCAATTGATTTAAATAAACCGTATTGGACCTCGGATAAAGATAATGATACATATCCACATCCAGATCTGTAAGTCCGCGGCGTAATTGGTTGGTATCGATGTGAATTCCGTATAGCAAAGCAGTCGCTTCTTTTTTTCCAATCGGCACCCCACTATCATAAAAATAGCCGGCAACTAAGGAAGAACAGGACCCGGCTTTCCTCACGTCCTGATACTGGTAAGGGTAGGTCCCAACCAACGGATGATGATCAATACACGCAACAACTTTTCCCGGTACGTCCGTAATATTCGCATTCCCTTTTTGAGCGTCCACATTAATAATATAATCCTTTTCGCTCATCTCTTTTATTTCTGAGATTCGTTTGGGTTTTATTTCCAACATTTCTAACATGAGTAACGTACTACGCGTTTCAATTCGTCCAGCATAACAGATTTCCGAAGAAATTTGGTAGTATTCCAAAAATGATTGGAGGGCAAATGCACTTGCCAAGGCATCTGGATCAGGAAAATCGTGCGGTTGTATATAAACTGCATGTCCCTGAACACATTTTAAGAGTTTATTCCAATACATCGTCATAAATCCTTTTGTTCTTATTGTTGTGGGAAAAACGATACGTACAAATTGATTAATTCAGCCGTATACGTGTAAGCAATAAAGCCGCTGATCAGTAAAAACGGGGCAAATCGCAAATGGATTTTTCGTTTTTTGCGGAAAAAAAGCATAGAGACGACTGCTACAACCGCCGCCATAAAGGAAGATAAAATAAAAGTCAAAAATGCCCCTGGAAGCCCGGAGAAAGCAGCAATGATCGAAGCCATTTTCATATCGCTTAACCCCATTGTTTTCCTGGAAAAGAAATAAATAATTCCATAAATAACGGCAAAAACGCCAATGCCACATAAAGCGGACGCCCATCCAACATTGATCAAATTGGAACAAATAAGACCTATGATAACGGCAATATACGTGACAAAATTTAAGGTTTTTGCATATTTCATTTCCGATACAAATTGGATCAGCAACGCCGCTGTCATTATACAACCCGCTAAAGTTTTTATGCTCCATCCATACTGTAAAAACAAAAGAGCAAAAAGGATTCCTGTGACCGCTTCCGAAATAGGATGCGTAATACTAATCTTTTCATCACAGTAACGGCACCGGCCTCCTCGGATAAAATAGCCCATAATAGGAAGCATATCAACAACATTTAGTTCGTGTTTACAGATTTCGCATTGATTTTTTTTAAGAAAAAACAAACTTTTGCCTCGTGGATAACGATAAGCGATGACATTATCAAACGAGCCAACTCCCGCGCCAACGATAAAAAATAAAATAACCCCTATAATCTCCATTCTTTATTTCCTCTCTCCTACATTCGCGTAAATCTTCTCTATATTCACCCGATCTCTATTTTTCAAGTTTATTCAATCTATAAAGTATTGTCAAGCGTCTAAAAAAGCACTATTCGTCACAAAAAATTTTTTTCTTTTAATCAGAAGTAAGATTTATGTAACAGCTTTAGCGCTTCCAGATCGTCGTCTTTGATAGAGCGTTTTAGATTATAGTCAATTCATCCTTTGGCATAATCCCAAGTTCCCTGTACTTCTTACATAAAACGAGAAATGTTCGTCTACTTGACAACCGAACGCTAGGATCATACGGAACCGTTCTGCGTCTTTTCGGCACGATCTGCATAATGGAGAAACGGCATAACCCAAGCTGTGCCGTTTCTCAAAAAACCCCTCCATACTTTTTTACAAGCGCTCCATTTGGTTTCGTTCTTTCTTTTATTGCTTAAATGCGAATCCTTTCGGTTTCTTCCTGATCAAAAAGCGGAAGCCGCAGAGGAAGGAGCAAAAATTTGATTTGCCTGATCATCGGTCAATGTGATATCAAAAACTTCCTGATAATAATTTTTCGTTTCTTCGGTTATGTCGATATCGGCAAACAAATCCGGATAAACCGTCTTTGCTAGCCATAACAGCGTAACCGGCGTGTCAACGCCGCACGTATAACTGCGGTACATCCCCAACGGCATTTTATCAACCTTTTGATTTTTCACCGCATCAATTTCACTCCAATCATAATTTCCAATGCGATTTTGATAAAGATCTTCTGGCTGAGCTACATTAAAATTCGTAATCAGAATATGTTGCGGGTTCCACTGATAAACTTGTTCCATATTGACGGGAGTCGAATTAACCGTATCCAGTTCCTCCCCTACGTTAACCGCTCCAATGGTGTCCGCCCACCATTGACCAAAAAAATTCCTTCCGGAAGTCGTAATGGTTGCATCATCGTATTGAAATAAGAAGAAAATACGTTGTTTTTCTTGGTCAGAAATCCCATTAACACGTTCTTGAACCCGTTCTAATACGCGATCGCTATACTCTTGTACCACCTGTACCCGATCATTTTCAGGGAAGATTTCAGATAACGTAAGAATCCAATGATTCAGTGTTTCTACGGCATTATAATTCCAATTTCCCGCTGAAATTGCTATCGCAGGCAATCCGGCGTCACGCAATTGTTGTCCGAGTTGAGGACTTCCAGAACTATAAAAAACAATATCGGGATTGAGTTTTAAAAGCTCTTCGATATTCACGTTTGTCCCATTTATAAAATCGGTCTTCGCATTGAGTATTTCTGGATACAATTCCGACAGCAAACTATTTTGCGCCGCCGTCATACTGGGTTCTGGCATTCCAACAATTTTTTCCGCTGAATCAAAAAATACCGCCAATACTGAAGGTAAAGGATAGATATCGCAAACGACAACTCGCTCAATATTCTGCGGTACCTCGATCACATTACCTGCGTGATCCGTAACCGCAATTGTTTCATTGGACATTTGATTGGACGTTTGATTTTCACGATTGCTGGAATCTCCGTTACAACCGCTCAATCCCAACAGCAATATCATTATCAAAAATAAGGGAATCCCTTTCAATCTTTTCATATCTCCTCATCCTTTCCTAATAAATCAACATATTGCATCCATTCTGAAACGGATTTTAATCCATCATACATTCTTCCCCAAAAAGCTTCATGAGCAGAGCAATAAAGTCATGGAGGCTTTGAATACGTGGAATTTCTTCTTCCCGT
Source organism: uncultured Syntrophomonadaceae bacterium (assembly GCA_944391275.1). Taxonomy (GTDB): domain Bacteria; phylum Bacillota; class Syntrophomonadia; order Syntrophomonadales; family Syntrophomonadaceae; genus CALXSZ01. Next base: position 4,826 of record CALXSZ010000114.1, on the reverse strand, counting down.
GTAATCAATGATTTTTGGATTATCCCCCATGCGATTCTTTTTTTTGGGAGAAAGCAACGTTTTGATCTGAACACCCGAAAGACTCATTAAACGATGCGTTAACCGGTCAATTTGTTCGACTGGAGAATCGAAGGTCAAATAGATCATATAAACACCCTCTGCGCGATATGGTATCTCCATACGTCCGATCAGATATGCGTTATATGGAATAATCCACCGGTTGATTTTTTCCAGCAACGCAGAATCGGAAAAAAGGATCAAAACCCCTGCAATGACCTCCTCCGGCGTCTCTTCTTGAACCGCCTTCTCTGATTCGGGAAGAATTTGGATCGGAAAAACGCTTCGATAGGTATTATTAGATGTTTCGAATTCTCCAATCATTGTTTTAACCCCAAAAGTATTTTCAAGATTGGTCTCCGTCATAATCTGTGTCGTATCGCCAAATAAAGTGTCTCCCCCTTTTTGCAAAAGCAGCGATTTCGAAGCTCGCATAAGGGCATGAGTCGGATAATGGGTATTAAAAATACACCCGATCCCTTCCGAAGCCAACTCGGACAACGTATCCAGTATAACAAGCTGATTCTTAAAGTCTAAATTAGACTCGGGTTCATCCAAAATTAAAAAAGTCGGTTGAGCTGCCAATGCACGGGCTATTAAAACCATTTGCAACTCGCCACCGCTGATTTCCGTACATCTCTTATGAAGTAAGTGTGTTATTCCCAGGCGTTCGGCAACCTTTTGAACTTGTTCCTTTTCGTACTTGCCCGGTGTAGCGAATAAACCCAACCGGTTCGTACACCCCAAAAGAATCATATCCTCCACGATGAAATCCGAAAATGCTCCTTTGGCTTGAGGAACGTAGGACACATATTGCCATAATTTACGAGAGGACATGGTATAAATATCCTCTCCATTCATCAGGCTTCTTCCTTCATTCCAGCGCAAGAATCCCATAATGCAACGTAAAAGCGTCGTTTTCCCAACGCCGTTCGGGCCTAAAACCGCCATCAATTCGCCTGATTCCACACTGAAATGGACGCGCTTAAGAATCGGTAAGTTCTTTTTATAAGAAAAACTTCCATTTTGTACTTCTAATTTCACTGTTTCCATCCCTCGGTATGTCTCATCAGCACAATAAAAAACGGAGCTCCAATGATTGCCGTCAAAATTGAAATAGGAAATTCGGCCGCGGATATGCTGCGAGCGGCTGTATCCACCATGACAAGAAAGGCTGCTCCGATAAAAATAGACGCTGGCAGAAGTTTTAGATGATTATTTCCCCATTTCATCCGACATAGATGGGGGACCAATAGCCCAACCCATCCTACTTGTCCACACATCGACACACAAGAAGCCGTCATCGCAGTCGCGCACAAAACGGTTATAATTCTCAAATTCCAGATATTCACCCCATTTGAGCGCGCTTCATCTTCGCTTAAAGGCAAAAGATTTATTCGCCAACGCAAAAGCCAAAGAACGATTATCCCCCCTAAAATGAAAGGAAGACCCAACAAAAGGGAGTAATAGTTAGCAGAATCCAGATTTCCCATGAGCCAATATGTAATTGCTGGAAGCTGGTTCTCTGTATCAGCCGTAAATTTCACCAAAGAAATTAACGCAGAAAAGAGCGATCCCATCATAATTCCAGCTAATACAAAGCGATTGATCCCTTGCTGGCGACTCGATCCTGCCAATACGGTCAACATAACGGCCACGATCCCAAACAATAGGGAAACCATTTGCACTCCAAGAAACGGCAATTCTAAAAGAATCCCTAAAGCTGCACCAAATCCTGCTCCTGACGCAACGCCTAAGGTGTCCGGCGTAGCCAACGGATTTGAAAAAAGACTTTGAAAAACACACCCGGCCGCGGATAATCCAGCTCCAACAAATAAAGCCAGTAAAATGCGCGGTAAACGGATGTTCCAAAGTACCACTTCAATTTGCGGAGACAGAGCATCCCCCAACCCCAAATGAGCGCCAATGGACTGGAGGACTTCCAAAGGCGAAACATTGATCCGTCCTATCCCAAGAGCCAAAAGAGCCACGACAAGGGGAATAAGAACTAAAAAAAAATCCCATTTCCTGGAAAAATCCTGCTTGTGATTTTGCTTTCCAAGAAAGGACGCTTTCATATGGAATTCACCACGTTTGAGTAAGCCGTTTCTACGTTTACGCCATCTAATTCCCCAATTTTTTTTGAAAGAGTCGTGATAATCGTTTCCGGGGCGTCCAATGCAATACTGATAATGTTTATATGGCGTTTACGGTACGGCAATCCCATGCGTCCGATAATATATGAACCATACTGATGCAATATGGCGTTCAATTCTTCCACAGAATCTAAATTTTCAACAATAATACCCATAAGGGCAATGCGCGTTTCCATTTATCTTTCCTCCTTCAAAAATAAAAATGGACTGCACCTAAAAAGATGCAGTCCGGATATAAAAAGCGTATCTTCCGTTGCATGATCTGCTTCTTTTATCTCAAAATACATTTTCGACGTTCGGTTGATCTTATTGGACAAGTCTTTAAAAGAACGTCCTTTTTCACACTAGAATTTTGGGAATGTTCACAACTGTGAATTTTATATCTCGAAGAAAAATTTTTCTACCAGTTTTACGTTCTATTTTAAAAAACCTTTTACCAGTACGAGCGGCGTCCCGGCATCCGCTGACCCACTGATTAAATCGGATAAACTGGCAATTAAATCTTCCACTTTTCGCGGAGTCGTTCCTTCCGTTTCTATACTATCTCGCTCATAATTTTTCTTCTTGCTTTCTTCCAGAGAAGCTTCCATTTCCTCTATTCTAACGCCTTCCGAAAACATTTTATCGACCATATATTTATACTTCAGCCCCTCGCGATATCTTCCCGACAAGCCTTCGGTCATTCCTAAGGCCGGTTGAGGATCGGCTAATTCATAAATGCCCGTCGAAGGATCTTTATAAGCGCCGTCTCCGTAGATAATTACTTCTATTTTTTTACCCAATTCTTGCGCAACCCGCGTTTGTACCTCATCCGCTAATCCATTGGCATAACGCGGGGCCAATTTCAGGCGTTCTCCCGCAGACATATTACTTCCCAAAACTCCCCATTCGGACCAAGAATCCGCATTCGGATCACTACATATATCTTGCAAGGTGATCGCATTCATGCCAGCGGCTTCTACCTTACGCAGTACTTTAAAACGCGTATGAATGCTTGCTACAACCACTCCATCCGGGCGATACGTTTTTAAAGCCGTTGGATCGTTACTGATAATGATATTGGCTTTAGCCCCCACTGAAGAAACAATTTCCTGATACAGAGAAACATAATCCACTTCCGTTATGGGATGACTAAAACAATAATTTCTGACGTCTTCCAAAGTAATCGTATCGTTATAGCCTTTGTCAATTTTTTCAGCGAAGTCGTCTGCAAACAACTCATTTCCTACCTCGTCGTCTGGATGGGAAAGTTGGATGATCACTTCTCCTTTTGGTACTGCAGCCGCTAATCCTTTCAAAATAAGCGAAAAACGGTTCCGACTGAGAATAGGAAAAACGATACCGAGGCGCGAATCCTCTTTTAAATGCAGTTTCAATTTTACATCTGCAGCAATATCATCTAAGGTAACAAAATTATTCTGTGCGCGAGCTACGATGGATTCGGTAATACAAACCGTATCTCCATCATCTAAAAGATCATCTTGATCGCATTTTGTCAGCGCTTGAAGTACCATATCGCTTACATTACTGCCTGGAACAACCACACCCATTTTTACGCCAAAAGCGGAAACGCCAATATAATCCGGTATTCTACTCATCATGAACCCACCTATCTAAAATTCATTTCGGAAAAGTAAAAAAATCCTATTAAAATATACTCTATTCCACGGATTTTCTCAACAAAAAACTATTTTTTTCTTCCTAAAAAACAAATGATTTTGGTTTATCTCTGAATTTGTTATAATAAAAATATCTAAAAACATCCCTTTAAAAAAATATTGAAACCCTATATTTCTACTCAAGAAAAAGGAGAATGGCCATGCATCGTAAATATTTCTTTCTTTTAGCTGCTCAAGAAGCCAGCGGTCAAACAACCATTGCTTATAATCTAGGGGTATCGCTGTGCAAACAGGGCAAACGGGTTTTACTTATCAGTCTATATCCCAATTCCCGATTGGCCGCCTGGCGCCAGGAAGGTCCCGTTCATCCTTCTTTTGACAGTCTTTCTTGGGATGATCAAATGATTCCTGGAGATACGCAACATCCGGATTCCTTAATCCTTCCAGTTCATCCGCTGCCAATGGACGTCTTAAATTCCCTTCTAAAAGCAAGCGAAACGTTTTCTTATGATGCGATATGGTTTTTAATGGGAAATCCCTCTCTTCCTTGCCTCGAGTTACTCGCTCAACACAACCAAATTGTAAACCAAGCCGCTTTTCTATTGTGTACAACTCTTGAGTGCCCGCAAGATGCGTTGACTATTCGTACTTTTTTAACAGACTTTCAAAAAATATTTCAACGTGAAATCGACCGAATCATCCCAAACAAACTGAACGTACACGAGTGGGAAAATAATAGCCGACAATTAATAGAGCTGGGCGAGTGGGTCGGTTATGAAAAAATAACCGATATGCTTCCAGAATGCGCCCGAATTCATGAATTACCGCTGGACCATAAAACCGTATGGCAAATTCCAGTCGATCAAATCCGTTTAGCTTTTCAAAAATTAATGGATCAAATCAATGCATTATAAAGAATTCTTCCGAATCATAAAAACACGCAGTCAAAAAGATGGTTCTGGGTTAAAAAACTGAAGAAGAATCTTCCATTTTT
>CALXSZ010000113.1 GCA_944391275.1 uncultured Syntrophomonadaceae bacterium | reverse complement strand
CTTTGATAATTCGCGGAATGATAACGAGGCTTATTATTATCCCATCATGTGGGAGCGCGTATCCGGAGATAAAATCTTTACCAGCGCCGTTTTAGAAAACACGAAAAATGCGTCTTTTATGGTGACTGAACGGAGTGAGAATGCCGCGTCGATTCGCGTTTTACTGCGTTCAATTTCTATTTCAAATGACGCCGAACCGGGAGATATCGTGATCCGCGTACAGGCCGGAACCAAAACCCAAGAGGTTGTGGTAGGAAAGATTGTTGCTAAAACCGATGAACAGATCCTCCGGGAAGAAGAAGCGGCTCTAGCGGCTGAAAATTTAAAATCGAAAGTCGGACGCAGTGTTTTTAAACTGAACAGTTTGCAGTATACCTTTATGGATCAAGATTATATTATGACCAGCGCCCCTTATAGCCGGTAGGGTGTAACTTTTATACAGGCTTCCACGTTGGCGACGGTATTGGGGATTACCGATAGCAACTATGTTTGGAACGCGGCAATGCAAAAGATCACCTTAAAATCGGGAAAAATTGTTTTAGAGATGACCTTGGGCAGTACGAGCGCTCTTGTGAACGGCGAACAAATTACTTTAAATACAGCGCCTGAATATTCCGGCTCCGCGATTGTCCTCCCGGCTCGGGAGATTGCAGGAATATTTGGTTATACGGTTACATGGGTTCCCAGCACCAATTCAATCGTGATTGATCCCCCAACGACAGAAGAGTAGAAACTTGAAAGAATAGAAAAGCATTCCGTCAACCGGCTGAAAAAAGCCGGTTGATGGCATTTCTGCCTTTTAAAAATAAAAAAAAGAAAATTTTCAAAAAAATTCAGAAACTTGGGAACTTTTTTGCAAACATCCTTGTCTAACAAACCATAAGAGCAGAAATCGTGCAAACGATACTGCTGAAGAAAGGGAAAAAGTCTCGCGCCGTCGACACGCAAAAGGCGTTTTCCCGATACCTATAAGAGACGGATTTATCCGTGATGATCTGACGGCTAATGTTGGGCCGTGCGTACATGCAAAGATATCTGACAACAAAAAATAAGTAGGAGGCAAAACGAATTATGCTGAGAAAACAAAGCAAAAAACTGGCGATTATGCTGGTATTGAGCATGATTGCAAGCTTATTCGTTGGCGTAGGCGCTGCAAGTGCTGCAAACGGTGTAGCCGTAAGCGTATCCAGAGTAATCAGCGCTGAAGGCGATGCTGGGAAATTGGCAATTGGTAGCTTGCAAATCAAAGAAGACAGCGATTATAAGGATGCTTTCATGGCGTCTGGAGACAGCTTCGTTGTCACTTTACCAAGTAGTTTGAAATGGGACAAAGATGTGTATGATCCGAAAAGTCCCAATTACAATCCGGATGCTGTTCCCTATGGAACGAATGATGATGGCGAAAATGCAGATATTGAAGTAACGTTCAGCGGAAACTATACTATGACCGTTACGGTTTATGGTACGGATCTGAAAGATGCTTACACTATCCCGATGTACGTAAACTTTGATGGTGTAGAAGATGGTTATGCTTATGCGACCATTGATCCGTTGGATTCTCCGGTTCCCGGCGGTGACTATGCCGTTGCGAACATACTGGGCGGCGGAACAAGCGCTACGGTAGTAGATGATTTCACAGCTGGTCCGGATACGAGCGCAGAATTCACATTCCGGTTGACGGAAACCACCGTAGGTACGTTCTCTGATGCAGGCAACGAAAGAGTAAAATTGACCTTGCCGAGCGATGTGACAATTGACAGCGTTGAAGTTATCGGTTTAGGTGGATTTAGTGGCAGTGCAACGGAAGCGAATTTCAGCAAATTAGAAGATAATAAAGCTGAATTTTATTTGAATCAGTTAGGTGATGTAACCTACACAGAAGTTGGCGATAGTTCTCGTGGTATTTTAGAATTCACGGTTAGCGTAAGCATTGACGACGACGCTTCTGAAGGCGACGTAACGTTAGATATTGATGGCGAAGATGCAGTTGATGATGCCAGCATTAAAGTTGGTACAATTGCTGAATACGGCGTAACTTTAAGCGTTGACGATCCGGTGACGGTTCTGGCTGGTAGAGTTTGCCAGGAATTAGGCACCATCGTTGTTTATGAAAATGTTGCCGATACGATTTCGAGCAACCGCACCTTAACGGTTACTTTACCGGATGGCGTAAAATTCGCAGGTAAAGATATTGTTAGCGCGGATGATACGAAAGGCGCCGCAGATTTTACAGTAAGCAATGATGAAAGCGAAGCGACCATCAGATTTAATGAAATTAACTCCGGAAGCAGACTGAAATTAGAAATTGAAATGGACGATCTGAACATCCGTTCGGACTTCCGCGGCGACATTGTTGCTACGATCGGCGGTCGTGCAGGCGTTGAAGGTGAAGTTGTACTGGGTACCGTAGTTGCTCCGGTAGAAATGACCATTTCCAACGTAGCAGACGTTAAGATTGGTTATCAGGCTCAAGCTATTGGCGATATCACCATCACTGAAACCGAAGCTGGCGCAATGTTAGAAGATGGTATTGTAGAAGTAAGTATGCCTTCTGGCGTTGCATTTACGGATGATGATGTAACGGTAGAAGTTACCGAAGGTAACCTCGAAATCACCAGTATTAAAGTAAACGCTCCGACGGATAAGAGAAATGGTTATATTTCCTTTAAGGTTGACAGCGAAAGTTCTGCTAGTCAGCCGGGTACCGTAACCATCAGCGGATTAGCTGTTGATGTTGACCGTACCGTAGCGGAAGGCCCGATTAGAGCGATCTTAACGGGTAATGCAATCGTATGGAGCTATGAAAAGAACTATAATCATCCTCCAGTAGACAGCGAATACGATGCAGATTTTAATGATGATAATGAAATCGATTATGTATTTGATGAAGATGAAATGGGCCGCTATGCTGTTGCCAACTGCGTAACACCGGGTGTTGCTGAAGTTGTTGGCGGTGCAGAAGATGCTACTTCCACCTTCGTAATTGGTTCGACTGCTGCTTCGATTGCGGGCGCTGACGTAACCATGCCGGTTGCTCCGTATATCACCAACAGCAGAACCCAGTTACCGGTTCGTTACGTTGCATATGCTTGCGGCGTACCGGAAGCAAATGTAATCTGGAATCCGGACAATCAGACTGTAACCTTACTGAACAACAATGGAACAGTTGTACAGTTAACCATCGGCAGCACTTCCATGCTGGTGAACGGTGTAGCGGTTGTTATGGACGTAGCTCCTGAAATCACAGGTGGTTACACCTTCCTGCCGGCTCGTTATGTAGCCAATGCATTCAACTATGATGCAGCTTGGGAAGCAGCTACACAAACGGTTACCATTACTCCGATCAACTAATTTAACCTTTTCGTAAACAGGGTTTCCCTGAAATAAATGTCGACAAAGAAGCGGGTACATCTTAGGATGTACCCGTTTTCTTATATCGAGAAAAAAAGAAAACTTTGTGTGATACCGATGCGCGTAGTATAATGATCTTTACATAGAAAATAATGATTGATTTGTTGGGGAAAGGAGGCGGAGGATGAAAAAAATTCTGATTACTGGGGGCTTGGGTTATATTGGAAGCCATACGGTTGTTGCGCTTTTAGATGCGGGCTATCAGGCGATTGTGGTGGATAATCTTTCAAATTCTGATAAAGAGGTCTTAAACCGTATCAAGGAACTCACAGGAAAACAAGTTTCTTTTTATCAAGTCGATATCCGTGATCGTGCAGGATTAAACCATGTGTTTCGAAAAGAAACGTGTGATTGTGTCATTCACTTTGCAGGGTTAAAATCATTGGAAGAATCGATTTACAAGCCATGGGAATATTATGATAATAATGTTGGAGGAACGTTGACGCTGATCGACGTTATGCGTGAATATGGATGTAAAAATATGATTTTTTCTTCTTCGGCTGCGGTTTATGGAACGCCTGAACAATTGCCGATTACGGAAGAATGTCCAAAAGGAGAACGGATGAATCCCTATGCGCAGACAAAGTCGATGCAAGAACAGATTTTAATGGATATACAGAAAGCGGACCCGGATTGGAATGTTGTGCTCTTGCGCTATTTTAATCCGATTGGAGCGCATAAAAGCGGCCTTTTGGGGGAGGACCCCCAGGGAATTCCCAATAATTTGCTTCCTTATATTACACAGGTTGCTATCGGAAAACTTCCTTATTTAAAAATATTTGGCAATGATTATGATACGCCGGATGGAACGGGTATTCGCGACTATATTCATGTGTTAGATTTAGCGAATGGGCATCTTAAAGCGCTTTCGAGGATTCAAGCTAATTGTGGATGTGAGGTTTTTAATTTGGGGACTGGAACCGGATATAGCGTGTTGGAAATGGTTCATTATTTTGAACAGGCTTGCGGGAAAAAAATTCCTTATCAGATTGAACCTCGGCGTTTAGGGGATGTGGCAGCTTGTTTTGCAGATCCAAGTAAGGCGAAACGTTTGCTCGGATGGGAAGCCCAAAATGGTGTTTTGGAAATGTGTAAAGACGCTTGGCGTTGGCAAAATAAAAATCCGAATGGGTATAAAAAATAGAATTGAAGGAATCAAAAAGGCTTTTGATTCCTTCTGTTACAATTTGGATCTTTGACTTTTCAATGTTCTTCGTTCTTTTTCGTGTTGACTGAAGTCAATTACATCTTTTCGGTTATTTTGCAAATACTGTTCCTTTTTGTGGAAGACGAATCTTTCTAACAGAGCAATAAGCCGCATGTACATAGGCAAGAAAAATATTTAAAATTGGGTTTTTAGGGTTGACGGTTTGGATAAGAAATATGGCTATTGATGGATGGATTGGGGTTTCCCTTTTTTGAGCCGTTCTTGCTTTGGGCAGCATAAAATGAAAAACAGGAAAATAACGATCAGCATAAGAAACAATGCGCTTATGCAGCCGGAAAATTGCTCCCAACCGCCACTTTTTTGTGCAAGGATACGAATCATTTTTTTTTTTTTTTTAAAAGGAAATAATTGCATAAAAGAATATAATAATGTAGGAATGTGGGTCGAAGGCCAGATCATTCCCGATGATATCACAATAGGAACCGAAATGAGCATAATAAAGCGGGTCGCTTGCAAAGAATTAGGTAAATAATATGCTAAAACATAGCCCAATAAGAGCATCAAGCTGACGTAAACAAGACCGAGTAGGAGCAACCACAACGTATTCCCAGCAAACGACATATGGAAAAAGGTGACGCCTATATGCAGCAATAATAAGTAATGCAGAAGAAAAACCAGCAGATAGGGAAGACATTTTCCGAACAAAATGGAGAAGCGGGATATTGAAGCTGTTTGAAACTGGATCCAAGAGCCTTTTTCCCTTTCTCGTGGAATGACTAAGGCTGTGCACAGAAGGCCCACTTGATGAATAATCATAAAAAATAAGCCGTAAAGCATGAAATTCGCATAACTATAGGTCGGATTATACCAAACCTCGATATTGTAGTCGACTGGATGAATCAATTGCTCTTTTTGATAATTGTCGAATCCCAGAGCGTCTACTTTTTCTGCTACCCATGCGGCATTAAAATCGTTGATAACAAGCCGCATATTTTTACGAATATTATATCCCCAAATCAAGTTAGAGGCGTCATAAACGGCAAAGACTTTAGCATCCTGGATTTTTTCAGCATGCTGCTCTAAATCTTTTTGAATAACAATTCCAGCTCGAATCCGGCCGTCCCGCATGGCCGCTTCCATTTCCGAATAATTGGTAATTTCTTCCTGGACAGAAAACGCGGGGCTGCTGCGATAAGCGTCTGCAATACGACGGCTTAATTCGGAATGGTCTTCGTCGATGATGGCAGTGGGAATGTGCGTAATAATCGGATGAAAATAGATACTGCCGAACAACAGACCATAAAGTAAAGGAACGAAAAACACCATTAATAGTAGGATGGGATTGTGAAGAATCGTACGCCATTCATAATAGGCGATGGTTAAAATTCTTTTCATTTTTTCACACCCTTTCCCGGAAATACGTGACACATGAACCGATGAGATAAAAAATAAAAGCCATTAATAATAACATGGCGCAATAGTGGAAAATCAAACTGGAAGGCGGATTTTTAAAACTAAGGTAATTAATACCCTGAAAAAACCAGGTTTGAGGGAAGAACCAAGCGATTTTTTGTAAAAGAAGCGGCATTTCTTCTAAAGGCCAGCTGAAACCGGAAATCATGAAAGAAGGTAATGCAATGACCATGCCCATCCGGGTGGCGTCTACGCTATTGCGTGTTATACCGCTCATCATGGATCCCAACCCATGTAAAGCGAGGATAAAGCAAAGCATAAATGGAATCCAGGTAAAAAATGAAACGGACGTAGGAAGGTTGAAAATATAAAAAGCCACCCATAAAATGACAAGCGCCATGCAGGCCGTTAAGAGGATCTGCACGAAACTTTTTTCGATAAATAACCGTGTTTTGGAGAACCCTGATGTTTTGATTTGCTGCCAGGAAGGAGTTCCCGTTTCGCCGATAATGTTCATGCAAAAAAGCAATATGGAACATTGTTGCCATACATTTAACGCCAGTCCCAAAACGACAAAATAGGCGTAATTTAGGGTTGGGTTAAACCAGCCTTCCTCTTGAAGCGTAATTGGCATGTAAATTTGTAGCGCCTCTGACATTGTGTACCCCGCATCAGAGAGAGTCATATCGAGTTCTAGATCCCCGGTAGAAGTCTCGTTTTTCGAGACATTGGTCATCATATCCGTAAGCGTCACGTCTTTTCCATCCGTTAGATTTCCAATGGAAGAGTATAAATCGTCATCGGTTGTAGGACGGTAAGCCAATAGTGTTTCGACGCCAATCGAGGCTTTTAACGTTTCAGCCACCTCCATCATTGTTGTGCTGACGTTGGTTGTATAGCTCATATTGGTTCCGTCGATCACAATCAGTAATCGCGTTGAACGCCGTAGCGACACGTTCTTCCCAAAATCTTGTGGAATAACGATTCCAGCAACGATTTCTCCATTTTTTATAGCTTGCTCAAGTTCTTCAAAACGGTCGTAGTAGGTCAGGATTTCCAGATTTTCAGCGGCTTCAAATTCTGCGATAACCTGGCGACTGTGGGCGCTGCGATCCAAATCTACAATGGCCGTTGGAATGTGCAAAATAACCCCCAGATGGAACAACCAGAAAAACAGTCCCAGCGTCAATAAAGGAATCAAAAACAGGATAATTCGCATCCCTGAATCATGCCAAATGGATAAAAACTCTTTTTTTAAGAGCAAATAAGAAGTTTTCATGGCGCTTTATCACCCGCTTCCTCCGTTGAGCGATGAAAATTCGGCGTGTGCCAGCGGGACCTCACGGTAGCTTCCGGCAAAATTTCCAGTCGCCCCTCCTCCATCCAAGCCGTATATTGTACCGAAGCTAGATCGTCCGGAAGGTGAACGACCCAAATGAGTGTTCCCTCCGTTGCTAGAAAATGTTGAATCTCGTCCTGTATAAGTGTCAGGGAAAAGGAATCGATGCCATGTAAGACGTCGTCCAGCAACAGCAGAGCCGGTTGATTTACGAGAGCGCAAGCCAACGCCAGACGTTGATAGGGTCCAGGAGGTAAAGCGCCGGCCCGTTCTTTTAGATAGGATTTTAAATCTAAACGTTCCAAAAGAGTATCCACGAAATGCGGATCTTTTACTTGTTTCAAGTGATAGATTAAATCCAAATTTTCACTAACCCGTAAATCTGTGAATAAACTGGCTTTTTCCGTTACCAGACCAATGTTCGAATAAAAATTTTTTCCGTGGCGGGGCGAAAATCCCTTCAGTTGAACGGTTCCTTGATTTATTCGCACGGCGCCTGCTAAAACTTGTAAAAGAAGCGACTTCCCGCTTTGCCGTAAACCCAAAATACCCAAACTTTCTCCGCTGTTCAAAGAAAAACTCACATGATCCAATAACATGTGCCGACGATGGATACAGCAAACATCCGTTACTTGAAGCAGCGGGAAAGTTTTTTGACGGATTTCTTGATTTTCCATGCTTATATCCTCGATTCTTCTGCATTTTCCGAAGATTTTTCCCGGAAGTCTGCGGACTCGTCCAGTTTGACCGTTGCGGTCATGCCGACCTTCAGCGCTAGATCGGGATTATCCACGTCAATTCGGACTTCAAAGCTTTGCAGATCGTGTTCATGTTGTTCATTTACTGCTTTTTGAACGGCAAATTCGCCGGCGCTGCTGATTTGCGTGACGATTCCTTCAAAAACACGGTCCGGGTATGCGGGAACCGTTATCCAAGCTTTTTGCCCAAGTTGTACGCGTCCTATTTTTGATTCGTTGATATATACTTGTACATACGTATGTTCCAAATCCGTGATTTCTAAGACTGGGGTGCCGGCGTTTACCATTTCGCCGGCTTCCATAATTTTTGACGTGATGTACCCGTCCATAGGCGAATAAAGATGGGTGTTTTGTAAGTACACTTCCGCTTCTTGAACCGCTCCAGCGGCCATTTGACTTTGCCCGGTCGCGGCCTCGTATTGGGCTTGATAAACAGAAATTTGCGAACGGGCCGCTTGCGCTTCGGCTAGTTGCGCTTCCAACTGCGTAACCTGGGCTTGTTTGGCTTCATAATTGTGCCGGGCGTCATCATAATCGCTTTGCGCCGCAAAACCCGACTCATATAAAGCTTTTATTCGCTGATACGTTTCTTCGGCGCTGACTAAAGCAATTTGGGCTTGTTCTAAACCCGCTTGCGCCTGATTGATACTGGCGTCTACCGTATCGCTGGTCAGTCCAATGGCGGCGTAGGCTTGGTTTTGTTGACCGACGGCTGCGCTGTAAGCCCCTTGTGCCTGCGTAACTTTCGCCTCGATTTCGCTGCCCTCTATCCGGGCAATTTCTTGGCCCGAAGTCACTGCGTCTCCAACCTGAACATAGATATTTTCGAGTTTGCCTGGAACTTTAAATGAAGCCGATACGGTTTTAGCTTCCACGCTTCCCGTGGCTTGTAAGGCCGATTGAGTTTCTTCGAGCGTTTGTTCCGTCTGTGAAAAACATCCGCTTAAGACCATGATCCCGGCGACAACGGCCATTCCGCAAAAAAGCGCTGCAATCTTCTGAGGTCGTAAAAGTTTTTGGATCTCATTGGTCATCCTACATTCCTCCTATCATTCATTTTCCGGTTTTCCTTTCGCCTGCGGCAAAGTTTGCGCGAGGGCTGCAGGTGTTAAAATTCCGCTGCGCAGAATGTGTTTTAAAAGCGACAAGTTTTCTTCATCTTCTTTTACCTCTTTGGTCAGAGGACTAAAGACGCAGGATAAAAAAATTCTTTCTATCATACGGGCTAAAGCGGCGGCGTCCAGGCAGGGATTCACCAACCCTTCTGCAATACCCCGTTGAAATAACGCTGTGACGTTGTTGAGTTTTTGTTCCATTAATTGGTGGATTTTGTCAAAAAGACCGATGCTGACGGCAGCGTTGGATTCACAGTGCAACCAGGAGGAAAAAAGCAATCGGTTTTCACGGAAAAACCAGTAAGACGTTTCCAAACAGCGATCCAGCGCTGCCAGCGTATTGGGATCCGTAAAACAAATTTTTTCCATCTGTTGAGCGAATTCTTCTAATTTTGCGTAAATCACATCCGCTAGCAATAGATCTTTGCTTTCAAAATATTTGTACAGCGTTGATTTTCCGCATCCTAAAATTTTGGCTACTTCATCCATAGTTACGGCTTCGTACGGTTTATTAGCGAGGAT
>CALXSZ010000112.1 GCA_944391275.1 uncultured Syntrophomonadaceae bacterium | reverse complement strand
ACGAAATGATGGTGAAAGGCTACATTCATACAATCCGAATTGAATCGGCCACCATGTTACGCATGGCGCAGGAAGAAATTTTGCCCGCCGTATTAAAATATGAAAAATTCTTGGCGGAAACCCTGGTTACGAAAAAAAGCTGCGGTCTTGATCTTGCGCTGGATCCTGAGGAACATTTGCTCAAACAGATCAGCCAAAAAGCTCTGTTACTGCAAGAAAAAATCGAAGCTTTGAAAAACGCTTCTGACTTGCAAATAGACGCTAAAAATTCCATGGAACAGGCCAATCATTGCTGTGAAAAGATTCTTCCGGCCATGTATGATCTACGAGAAGTCGCCGATGCGCTAGAATACCTGATAGACCGTACGTTCTGGCCTTTCCCAACCTATGAAGATTTACTGTTTAATGTTTAAATCTTTCTCTTTTCAGGGGTTTATGGTTCCGTTTTCTTTGTGAAAATATTGATCGAGCAAATCCATATTGAAACGTTGCATTTTTCACTCTAGAAAAAAGGGCAATTTTTTAAAACTTTAGGCTTTGCATTTTAACGTTGAGGGATTGCTTTTCAAATTTGCGGTTTTGCATATTAAACTTTAGGTGTTACCTTTTAAATTCTTGGTTTTGCGTTTTAAATTTTAGCGATTACGTTTAAAAATTTTTCCGGACGTCTTTTGAAGACGTCCTTTTTACTTGAGCCGTCACGGAATAGACGGTATAATAAAATTGTTAAATAAGGAAGAACATCACCAAGAGAATTGAGGGATCAGATTGTTCGAAGACACCATTGCGGCCATCTCCACAGCCATTGGAGAATCTGGAATTGCGCTGATTCGCATGAGCGGAAGCCGTTCCGAGGAAATTTTACAGGCCGCCTTTTCTCCCCATAGCCCTACGCAGGCTATTCAAAAAAAGGAGTCCCATCGACTGCTTCTCGGTTGGATCATCGACGCTAACGGCGTTAAATTGGACGAAGTATTAGTCTCTCTCATGCGCGCTCCCCACAGCTATACCGGAGAAACTGTTGCGGAAATCAACTGCCACGGCGGTTATCAGGCGACGACGGCCTGCTTAAACCGCTGTCTGGAATTAGGCGCGCGACTGGCGCTTCCGGGGGAATTTACGCAAAGAGCTTTTCTAAATGGCCGGTTGGATATTACGCAGGCCGAAGCGCTTATGGAAATTATTCACGCCAAAAGTCAAAAAGGTTTATCGATTGCCGTTGAACAGTTGCACGGCAGACTTCGTATCAAATTAGAAGAAATTGAAGACCTTTTTACCCAATTACAAGGTATGATTTTAGCAAGTATGGACTTTCCCGATGACGTTGGCGACTTGGATGAATCCGAAGCGCGTACGATTATACATCGTATTCAACAGGAATTTGACCGGCTCGTTCGGATCAGTGACCAAACGGATATTTACCGCAACGGCGTCCAACTGGTGATCTGTGGAAAACCCAATGTGGGCAAATCCAGTCTGCTCAATTATCTTCTCAATCAGGAAAAAGCCATTGTAACCAATATTCCAGGGACAACGCGCGACGTGATTGAAGATTTCATTCATATTCAGGGGATTCCTGTGAAAATTATGGATACAGCCGGTATTCGGGAAACGGATGAAACCGTAGAAAAAATTGGCGTGCAAAAAACTTTTGACGCCATTTCACAAGCCGACGTTCGGATTTTTCTTGTTGATGCGGAAAGCGGCATTACAGAAGAAGACCGTCAAATTGCTCAAATTCTTCAGGGAAAACCCAACGTACTTCTTTTCGTAAATAAAATGGATACCTCTCATCCGCAAATTACTGAATCCGACTTGTACGGTCCATTTGCAGAATTTCAACACTTGTTCGGTTCCGTTCGTTCAGGTATTGGAATCGAAGCTTTAGAGTCCGCTATCGTACAATTTGTCCAACAAGAACAGTTGATGCAAGACGATTTAGAAATTATTACGAATGTTCGACAAAAGCAGCTTTTAAAAAAATGTTGCGCGCAAATTCGAGAAATTGAAAATCTCTTAAACGACGCCTCGTTGGATTGTTTAGCGGTTGAAGTCGATACCGCTCTTCTCTATTTGGGACAGCTCAGCGGCCGTGATTTAGCGGAAGAAACTTTAGATCGTATTTTTCGTGATTTTTGTATTGGGAAATAGACCTCTGCTTTGTTCCATATATGAAGGCGCTGGATGGAAATTTTTTCGGTATGCAAGCGAAAAATCGAATTGGTGTGCTTTAAATTGGCGCTTCTCAACGCGTATTTTTGCAAACGCCAATAAATACGTGTTGTTAGATGAAATTAATTGGCCGGTTGTCCATTTTTTTGAATTTAAAAAAACTGAAAATTTTTTTGGATAGAAGGTCTATTGTATATTCAAAACCGGATAATAAATAACATTATTGGAGAGAACACGCTATGTTTTATACTGCAGGTACCTACGACGTGATTGTCGTAGGAGGCGGACACGCCGGATGCGAAGCTGCACTGGCGGCTGCCCGAATGGGTTGCAAAACCCTGCTTCTTACATTAAATATTACTGACGTCGCCCTTATGCCTTGTAACCCTTCCATTGGCGGCCCGGCGAAAGCGCAATTGGTACGTGAAATTGACGCTTTAGGCGGAGAAATGGCGAAAAACATTGATAAAACCAACATTCAAATGCGCATGATTAACACCGGAAAAGGTCCCGCCGTTCAATCCCTGCGCGCCCAAGCGGACAAGCAGGAATATCAAAATGAAATGCGTCGCACGCTGTTTACCCAGGAAAACTTGGATGTTGCGATGGCGGAAGCTGAAACGATTCTGTTAGAAAATCAAAAAATTCAGGGAGTTACAACCAAAACCGGCGCCGTTTATTCCAGTCGAGCACTGGTTCTAACCACCGGAACCTTCCTAAAAGGCCGCATTATCATAGGCGACCTCGCTTATCCCGGAGGCCCCGGTAATCAATTTCCCTCCCTTCATCTATCTGACAGTTTAGTCGATTTAGGTCTGACAATCGGTCGTTTCAAAACCGGTACGCCACCTCGGATTGACCGAAAGACCGTCGATTTTTCCAAAATGATCGAACAAAAAGGCGATCCTGAGCCGTTGACTTTTTCTTTTATTTCGCCGAAGCCGCAACGCGAACAACTTTCCTGTTGGCTGACACATTCCAACCCGCAAACCCACCGCATCGTGCTGGATAACCTTGACCGCGCGCCTTTATTTACCGGCGTTATTCAAGGAAAAGGCCCCCGATATTGCCCTTCCTTTGAGGATAAAGTCGTTCGTTTTTCCCACAAAAACGAACATCAGCTTTTTGTAGAGCCGGAAGGCCGCGAAACGGATGAAATGTATGTTCAAGGATTAAATACCAGTCTGCCGGAAGACGTCCAACTCCAAGTGTTACGCTCGATTGCCGGCTTAGAACACGTTCGAATGATCCGTACGGGGTATGCGATTGAATATGATTACGTCCTTCCCTACCAGCTTAAACGTAGTTTGGAAACGCGCGCGATTCCCGGACTTTTCACCGCTGGACAAATCAACGGCACCTCCGGTTACGAAGAAGCGGCGGCTCAGGGCTTGATCGCTGGAATCAACGCTGCGCAATACGCCCTTGGCCGCGAACCCTTCATTCTCAAGCGAAGCGAAGCCTACATCGGCGTGCTCATTGACGATTTGGTCTCAAAAAATTTAGACGAACCTTATCGTTTGTTGACTTCGCGCGCCGAATACCGTCTACTGCTTCGGCAGGACAACGCTGATTTGCGTTTGACGGAAAAAGGCCGCGCCTTGGGATTGGTCGATGATGAACGTTGGAATTTTTATCAAGCCAAAAAAGAGCGATTAGAGGATTGCCGGCAACAACTAAAAACGACTTTTGCTTTTCCCTCGGACCCGACCATAGACGCTCTTTTAAAAGAAAAAAACAGTTCTCCTCTACACGAGCGTATCAGTCTCTGGAACTTACTCCAACGTCCTGAAATCAATCTTGAGGACTATCAAAACCACAACTTATTCGCTTGTGAAGACGAACAAGTTGTCGAACAACTGCAAATTCAATCGAAATACGAAGGTTATATTCATAAACAAGAAGAACAAGTTCGTCATTTTGAAAAAATGGAAAACCGAATGCTCCCTACGGATTTGGATTACGACGCCATTTTAGGGCTTGCGAACGAAGCCCGACAACGTCTGAAAGAAGTACGCCCGGAATCGATTGGGCAAGCCTTTCGTTTAGCGGGCGTGAACCCCGCAGATATTCAAGTTTTACTAATCGAATTGGAAAAACGTCGGAGAAAAAAATCATGATGGAGGACGCGCTTCGCGCTTTTAAACAGCGCCTGCTCATCGAAAATCAAAAACAGAACCTCATCAGTCGTCAAACAGCCGACACTGAGATTGACAAACATATTCTGGATTCGTTGGCTCTTCAACGCTTTCTTTCTCTTGATTCTGAAACACTCGTTGATATTGGTTCCGGCGCAGGGTTTCCTGGATTTATTTTAGGACTTGTTTCACGTGAAACATCGGTTACATTGGTTGAATCCGATCAAAAGAAAAGCCGATTTCTACAGGAAACGCAACAGGCCCTGCAAGCGAAAAATATCCGAGTGGTACGGGAACGAGCGGAAGCTTTGGGTCAAAATCCACAATTTCGCGGGCAATTTTCTCTTTGTACGAGCCGCGCGGTTGCGCGTATCCGTGTTTTATTGGAGTACGCCCTGCCTCTTTTAAAAGTAGGGGGAAGTCTTTATCTCTGGAAGGGGCCCCGATATTCGGAAGAATTAAGCGAAGCGCAATCGGCCTTAGCGCTTCTTGGCGGTACGTTTGAACAAGTTTACGCGTACTCATTATGTGAATCGGAAACGCGTTATATTGTAAAAATTATTAAAACCTCGGAAACACCTCTGAAATATCCGCGAAAAATTGGGATTCCGACGAAACGCCCTCTATAAATAAATGAGACATAAAAAACAGCGAGATTTTTTGATTCATCGCTGTTTTTTTATTTTATCACCCTAAACTAATTTCTCTATTTTATTTTGGTTTCTATGCAGCAACCTCTATTCAATGAAAGTTATGAACTCTCACGGCGGATTCTCATTTTGAATGCAAATTTTTTCATTTCTTTTTGGAAATTCTTTTCAACGAGGAAAACTTTTTTTATAAATATGTAAAATGAACATACGAAAGCATTTATTTTCTCTTGAAAAACAGTAAAACCTATAGCATTTCACAATAATAATATTTTAAATGCAAAGTCTGATGTGTTTTGCAATAAAATATTTCAAATGCAAAGTCTGATGTGTTTTTGTTTAAATAAAAACAAAAATTTTCCATCCAATCAATATTTTATTCCACGCAAAAAATGACTTCTTTTAATATGATTGCTTTCTATTTAGAACACAATAAAGTCAAATACGCTTCATCCTTTAAAATTGTTAAAAAATTTTAAAACTCTGTTTCTTGGCGGCTTTCATTTAAGGCATTTTAAATACCAATTATTGGAGCAATATGCGTAATAAAAACGCAAAAATGAATTTGCGATGGTTATCAGCGCACTTTTATCCTACGTAAACTTGTAAAAATGTATAATTTCTACGTACAATAAAGAAATTTCTGGTATAATAAAAAAAAGTTTTGGATAAAGGAAGAAGAGAAATGACAACAATTATCGCGGTTGCTAATCAAAAAGGCGGCGTCGGAAAAACGACGACGGCTATTAACGTCGGCGCTTATATGGCTCAATTAGGGAAAAAAACGATCTTAATTGATATGGATGCGCAATGTAACGCCAGCAGTGGTTTGGGCGTCCCGTTTGAAACAGCGCCGTACACAACTTATCAATTGCTTACGGATGAATATCCGGCCGCTCAAATGTTGCAAACCACACCGATGGAAAACTTTTACGTCATTCCTTCGCATATTGACTTGGCGGGCGCGGAACTTGAATTGGCTGCGAAACCGGATCGGGAATACATTTTAAAACGAATGCTCGCTCCACTTCAAGGTCAATACGATTATATCCTGCTGGACTGTCCGCCTTCTTTCGGGCTCATTACGCTTAATGCGCTAACGGCCGCAGATTACGTGATGATTCCGTTGCAATGTGAATATTATGCGCTGGAAGGCCTAACGCGCTTGCAAAATACCATTGAATTGGTAAAAGCGAATACCAATCCCCAACTTTATATTGGCGGAATTGTGTTTACGCAATTTAATGGCCGTACCAATTTGAGCATTCAAGTGGTGGATGAAGTGAAAAAATATTTTCCCCAGGTGATTTATCGAAGTATTATTCCGCGAAACGTACGCTTAAGCGAAGCGCCCAGTCATGGACTTCCGATCAACCTGTACGATCCGAAATCCAAAGGCGCTCTAGCGTATTACGATTTAACGGAGGAGGTTATTGCACGCGATGAAAACCGATAAAGGACTCGGCCGCGGATTAGGCGCGCTTTTACAAAATACTACGCCTCTCAATCAAGAGGTTGTTCGGGAACTTCCTTTGCAGGACGTCGTGAATCGTCCTGGTCAACCGCGTAAACATTTTGATGAGGAAACCCTTCAAGAACTGGCGGATTCCATTCAGCAGCACGGTATTTTACAGCCCATTCTTGTTCGGCCGCGTAATGGGAAATATGAAATTATTGCGGGAGAACGCCGTTGGCGCGCAGCTCAGCGACTCCATCTTTCAACGATCCCCTCGATCATTAAAGAAACGGATGACCAATTACTTCCTGAATTATCCTTGATTGAAAATCTACAACGTGAAGATTTAGGCGTCCTGGAAGAAGCGGCGGCTTTTCAGGCCCTTGGAGAAACTTTCGGCTACACTCAAGAAGAAATGGCCAAAAAATTGGGGAAAAGCCGGGTGTATATCAGTAATACCATGCGGCTCTTGCAGTTGTCCGAACCCGTTCTTCAGCTGTTAAAAGATAAAAGCTTAACTCCAGGTCACGCGCGTGCTTTACTTCGAATAACGGATCCCGATCAACAATATCGGTTGGCGCAGCAAATTATTCGGCAAAATTTAAGCGTACGGCAAACGGAAAATTTGATCAATCGTTTACTGGATCTCAAAAAGAAGGAAAAAAAGACTGCTTTAGAAAATGACATTTATCTAAAATCGCTTGAAGAAAAAATGCAAAATTATTTTAGCAGTAAAATAAAAATTGTTGACCAAGGAAAAAAAGGCGGAAAAATCGAACTATTTTATTATAATAATGAAGATTTGAGCCGAATGCTTGAATTAATGGGTATTGAAGACGATTAAAATATCCTACCGAATTGGCCTATATTCCTGATAGGCAAGCAAAACCGGTTATGAAAATGACTGGGTAACCTTTCATAATGACTGGGTAAACCTTCATCTGGAAAGGAAAAACATGAGATGGTTTTTTCCTTTCCATTTTTTTGCCCAAAGAATATTATTATTTTTACTTACAAAACAATAACCAGAATAATCTCGTTTCCGTATCCGTTTTTTTTACTTTTCCTGCCAATTAGAATTCTTTTCGCCTATTTTGGTATACTATTTGTAGAAAATTTTTCTTTATGCCCCATCCAAACAATTTTTCAAAAATTTCTGTTATTCTTCCCTCTAAATCAAATGCAAGCTATTGACAGCATGCATTTGATTTATTATACTTAATCTATCCCACGAAAGGAGCGTGAACGAATGACAAGAGCGCCTATGCGCTGCGGCGAACTTCTGAAAAGGATATGCGATATTTTCGAAACCCAAGCCAACAAAAATTTGCAAGCGCAAGCGATTGATATCACCCACTCTCAAATCAAGATGTTGGTGAACCTGGACCAATCCAACGACGGAAGCGCAACGCTAAAGGAATTGGAAAAATATTTTGGCTTATCGCAAGCCACTACCGCCGGGATTGCCGCCCGTTTAGAGAAAAAAGGTCTTATTCAGGGATATATGGACGCTGAAGATCGGCGCGTCAAGCACGTTCGTCTTTCCAACGACGGACGAGAATTATGTCGGCGCGCTCGGTCTTTTATGGATTCCTCTGAAAAGTGGCTGCTAGAGGCATTAAATGAAAAAGACCAAAAAGAATTACAAAGACTCCTGCAAAAAATTTACGAAAACATCCAGTAAAAATACTCTCTTATGGGAGCCTATCTGAAAAACTCACGCAGGCATTGAAAGGGAGTTATTGCTTGTAAAGAAACATGTAAGAAAGGATTTTCCGGTATGATTCGAACCCTGAGTCGCCATATTGGCGAATATAAAAAAGATTCCATCTTAACCCCGTTGTTTACCGCCTTGGAAGTCCTAATGGAAATTCTAATCCCTTTTGTTACAGCCTCGATCATTGACAAAGGGATTGAAACCGGGCAGATGTCCAATGTGCTGCTGTATGGCAGCGTCATGTTGGTCTGTGCGTTTTTAAGCCTATTTTTCGGTATTCAGGCCGGCCGTTACGCAGCTTCCGCTTCTTCCGGGTTTGCCTGTAATCTGCGGGACGGAATTTACGAAAATATCCAGACATTTTCTTTTTCCAATATCGACAAATTTAGTACCGCCGGTCTGATCACCCGCATGACCACCGACGTCACCAACCTGCAAAACGCCTATCAAATGCTGCTGCGTATTGCGGTCCGCGCGCCGTTGATGCTCATTTGCAGTATGGTCATGTGTTTCCTCATCAATGTACAGTTAAGCTTGGTTTTCTTGGCCGCACTCGTTGGATTAGCGTGTATTCTTTTCTTCATCCTGCACAAAGCCGCACCGGTGTTCACGGAAGTTTTTGCCAAATACGACGATTTGAATGCCCGCGTACAGGAAAATATCTCCGCCATCCGCGTAGTCAAGGCTTTTGTCCGAGAGAAGGATGAAAACCGCAAATTCGGTCTGGCCGCGGAGAACCTATATCGACTGTTTTTCAAAGCCGAATCCATTCTCGCCTTTAATAATCCGGTCATGATGCTGGTCATTTTCAGCTGCATCCTAGCGCTTTCCTGGTTCGGCGCCCATCATATCGTAGGCGGCACGCTGACCACCGGAAATTTAACTTCTCTATTTAGTTACGTCATCAGCATGCTGATGTCCTTGATGATGCTCTCGATGATCTTCGTCATGCTCTCCATGAGCGCCGCTAGCGCCAGAAGAATCAGCGAAGTGCTAAATGAAAAAGCGGATCTGACAGATCCAACGCATCCGGAAAAAACAGTTCCCGATGGCCGTATTGATTTTCATCACGTCAATTTCTCTTACCGAGCGGGCAGTGGCGAGGACGTCCTTCACGATATTGATCTGCACATTCATTCAGGTGAAACGGTGGGAATTATCGGCGGCACCGGAAGCGGAAAATCCACTCTGGTAAACTTGATCAGCCGCTTGTACGATACAACGTCCGGGACGGTATGCGTCGGCGGACGGGATGTGCGGGAATACGATATGGAAGCGTTGCGTCATCAGGTTGCGGTCGTCCTGCAAAAGAACGTCCTATTTTCCGGCACCATTCTGGAAAATCTTCGCTGGGGAAAAGAAGACGCCACGGAGGAAGAATGTATGCAAGCCTGCCGACAAGCCTGCGCCGACGAATTCATTAATCGTCTGCCGAAGAAATACCATACCTGGATCGAACAAGGCGGCTCCAATTTATCCGGTGGACAAAGACAAAGACTCT
The DNA here is from genome assembly GCA_944391275.1 of uncultured Syntrophomonadaceae bacterium. GTDB lineage: Bacteria > Bacillota > Syntrophomonadia > Syntrophomonadales > Syntrophomonadaceae > CALXSZ01. The sequence goes on along the minus strand of CALXSZ010000112.1, from coordinate 10,991 downwards.
GCATTGCCCGCGCACTTTTAAAACATCCGAAGGTACTTATCCTGGATGACTCTACCAGCGCCGTCGATACGGCCACCGATGCGAAAATTAAACAGGTTTTTGCGCAAGAGATCCCAGGAACCACCAAATTAATCGTTTCTCAGCGCATTTCAAGTATTGAGCGCGCCGACCGCATTCTTGTGCTGGACGACGGCCGGATCAGCGGTTTCGATACGCACGAAAATCTGTTAAAAACCAACGCCATTTATCGCGAAATTTTTGACGCGCAGATGCAGGACAGCGGCGACTTTGACCAACCCGCAAAGGAGGACTGAATGCCATGAAAAATTCCACCGCCAAAAAATCGGAGCCATTTGGCGCTTTGATGAAACGGCTGATTTCTTATATTCTGAAAAACAATCGGGCCGCTTGCGGTATGGTTCTGCTGGGGATCGCCGGCGCCGCCCTGGCCAATTTATGTATGACGCTATTTATGCGGACTCTGATCGACGATTACGTCCTTCCGCTGACTCAGGCGGCCGTCCCGGACTACGCTCCGCTGGCGCAGGCGCTGTTAAAGCTGGCGGCAGTGTTATTCGTGGGCGTTCTATGCTCCTACGGCTATACCCGCATTATGGTAGGCGTCAGTCAAGGAACCATGAAACGACTGCGTACGGAGCTATTCCGTCACATGGAATCGCTTCCCATACGCTATTTTGATACGCACGCGCATGGCGACATTATGTCCGTTTATACCAACGATGTGGATACTCTACGCCAACTTATCAGCCAGAGTCTTCCGCAACTGCTCAATTCCTGCATCACGCTGGTCTCCACGTTGATCAGCATGATCGTATTGGACATTCCGCTCACCGTGGTATCCGTGATGATGGTCCTCATCATGCTGCGCGTCACCAAAAAACTCAGCGCTTTATCCGGACAATATTTTGAAGAACAGCAACAAGCGCTCGGAGCGGTTAACGGTTATATTGAGGAAATGATCGAAGGGCAAAAAGTTGTGAAAGTATTCTGTCACGAGGAAAAAAGCTTGGAGCAATTCCGGATACTCAATAAAAGACTCCGGGAAAGTTCCAACGCCGCCAATAAAATTGCCAACATCACGATGCCGGTCAACGCGAACTTGGGCAACATCAGTTATGTTCTTTGCGCGGTCGTCGGAGGCGTTTTGGCTTTAAGCAATTTTTGGGGCCTGACGATTGGGACCCTGGTCGCTTTTCTAAACTTGAATAAGAGTTTCACCCAGCCGGTTACGATGATCAGCCAACAAATCAACAGCATCGCAATGGCCGCAGCCGGCGCTAAGCGCGTATTTGCTTTACTGGATGAAGAACCGGAACAGGACTCCGGTCATGTCGAACTGATCAACGCCAAAGAAAACCCGGACGGCACTCTGACGGAAACCGAAGAAAAAACCGATGTTTGGGCGTGGAAGGATTGGAAAGATTCACCTTCGTCCGAAGATCGGGCCGTCTACACGAAACTTCAAGGAGAAGTCGTCTTTGAGGATGTAAATTTCGGTTATACGGATGAAAAGAGGGTATTGCACGATATTCGGATGTACGCAGAGCCGGGGCAGAAAATTGCGCTGGTTGGATCCACCGGAGCGGGCAAAACCACGATTACCAACCTGATTAATCGTTTCTACGATATTCAAGAAGGAGAAATTCGTTACGACGGTATTGATATCCGTCAGATCAAAAAACCGGATCTGCGTCGTTCTTTGGGCATGGTTTTGCAGGATACGAACCTTTTTACGGATACCGTCCTGGAAAATATCCGCTACGGACGACTGGAAGCGTCCGATGAAGAATGTATCGCTGCCGCGAAATTGGCCAATGCCGATCGTTTCATTCGGCGTCTGCCCGATGGATATCAGACATTGCTTGCCGGCAGTGGCGCAAACCTTTCACAGGGACAGCGACAGCTTCTTGCAATTGCTCGGGCCGCAGTAGCGGATCCGCCTGTATTGATTTTGGATGAAGCGACGTCTTCCATTGATACGCGCACGGAACGGTTGGTTCAGCAGGGCATGGACGCTTTGATGGCCGGACGCACCAGTTTTGTGATTGCGCATCGGCTTTCCACTGTGCGCAACGCCGACTGCATTATGGTTATGGAGCAAGGCCGCATTATCGAGCGCGGTACGCATGAACAACTTATGGAGCAAAAAGGTCGATATTACCAACTTTACACCGGCAATGCCATCGGATCTTAGCGAGCTTTTTAAGAAAAATTCTAGAGAATGCATTATTTCCTGCGGCCTGAACGCCGGGTGAAACGAATCGTGCGGCTTCTTTTGGAAAACGAATCTGCTCCTTCTGATCGGCTTTTTCCTCACTTATCACGGCATACATGACATCCGCGTTTAATCTGACTTGCCGTGAAAATTCTCTTAATCTCTGTGCCTGTGAAAGCGAAGGGGTAGCGTCCACATAATTACAGCAGAGTTTTTTGACGAGTGTATTTATCCTTTTTGATTTTTTGGTGTAATTCGGATGACGATTGTTGACGCCTCCTTTCATTGGACTTCTATGGCCGGAATCAAATGTATTTTTGTTTTGTCGTTTTCCCGAATGCTGTTTTTCTATCCCTGCCTCAATCAAGCGGCGTTGCTTCGCTTTGGTTCTTTCCGACTGTCATCGCAAAGTCATATTCCATTCGCACGGTCATTCAATTTTCAAGGCGCTACGAAAAGGGCTTTCGTTTGTTCTCACGAGCAGTCACTTGGAAATAGTGATTCTGAAAAAAGGGAAAAAATATGCCCGCCATCATTGTCGGGTAAGAAAAATCCCCATAGGCTTTTTCACCTATGGGGTAGTTAAATCTTCTCCTTCTCTAAAATCGTATAAATTCTTATTTCAGTATTTTCATCTTTCTTCTTTCCTCTTTCCGCTGTGGATTCCGAACATCTTCATCATCATTTTCGTAAATTTACCGATTCGATTCGATGAGTTCTTCCAACGTAACTTGGGGATTTCTCCAACGCTTACTGCTTTTTTCATTTTGTAAATGAATCGCATTTTGCGGACAGGCGTGTATACAGGCATAACAGCTTTCACACCTGTTATGAAATGCGACCTGCTCTATCAGCGATATATTGTCTGCTGGACAAACTTTTACACAGATCCCGCAATGCGAACAATTCTCATTTACTATAAATGCTTTTGCACCTTCCCCCCAATCCTGCTGTTCCATCAAGGGTACACACATTTTAGAAAGTTCTATATCTTCCTGTGTTGCTTTTGGAATATACCGTTTGCGGCTAAAAATATCTGTTACGATTTGTTCAAGCTTTTTCTTTATTTGTTATTTCGGCAATAAAGAAATCTCCTCGGCCACATCAAAATTGGGAAGAAAATTGTCCATCATCAGTAATGTACTCCTATAATCAAACGGATAGCCATAGCTTTTTACAGTTTTTTGAAGCTCCGGCTAAATTTCCATAAGTAGCAATAGCAAAAAGATAATTTATCTGAAACTTTGCTCTGCTTAAAAATTCACACACCATTTTGGGCGGATTTAAGCAATACAGCGGAAATACAATGCCTATCGCTTCATCTTGATAAGCAAGCGTGCTTTTCCTCTTTACGACCTGTGGTATAGAAATCCATTCACCATTAAATTTTTTTGCAACGGCAAGACTGTTTCCTGTTCCGGTAAAATAAAATATTTTCAATTATATCAACTCCCATTCATTGTGCTTTTCGAGCCGCGAAAGCCTTGCAAAAAACAGGCGGTATATGCATTGAACGAATTTGACTAAGATTATAACCGATTCCCCTGATGGACTCAATTACAACAGGCGATGGAGTAAATTTTCTGCGAAGGTTACGAAGTGATAACCTACGGGTATCCTCTTCATTTCTCGTTGGCAGAGATCGTCCTACACCTAGTCGTAGAATGGTCTTGTCACAGTTTTCCCCAGCGCATATAATCGGCTCCATCTGTCCAGCAGCAAGGTATTTTTCAATGCTCGCATCCCTCGCTGCATTTCACACAACCGTACCAGGGATTGATTCTATACATCTTGCATAAGATTACCCCAAATCTCCGATCACACGATTAATATCCCTGTTCATGCAAATAGACTGAACGGCGATTTCTTTTGGACAAACCGCCTCACCGTTATTGATACAGGCATAGACAGCCTTCGGATTTTTCGCTGTCATTTGCCAAAACGGATATTTAATGATAACCGGCGTATTGTAACCAACGCCAAGCTCCAAAAACAAAGTCCGCTGACCGCTTCTTGTCCGTAAAAAGTTTTCGTAGCGTTCCGCTGCCCGGCTCCAGCCTTCGTCCTCGACAAATTTATCATCGGAACGGAGATTCATCGTAAGCGGTTTCCCGCAATGCGGACAAACAGGTAAAAGTTCGGTAGGAATCCGCATATCCTTTTGCTCTTTCAGCATTTGCCGTACCGCAGCTTCATTGTCGAAGGTTTCCTTGCAGCACGGCTCGGAGCATTGAAACAATCCGTAATCGCCCTGCGTGTAGAAAAGGCGTTTTTTGTCAATGCCCGCCTTTTGAAAGCAGTGATCCACATTGGTGGTTATCACAAAGTAATCCTTATCTTTTACAAGGCGCAGTAAATCCGAATAAGTAGATTTAGGCGGATCAACATAGCGGTTGAAGTAAATATATCTGCTCCAATATGCCCAATGCTCTTCCAGCGTCTTGTAAGGATAAAACCCGCCGGAATACATATCGTGAAAGCCGTATTTCTGCTCAAAATCCGCAAAGTGTCTCCTAAAGCGTTCCCCAGTATAAATGAAACCCGCTGAGGTGGAAAGTCCCGCACCTGCGCCAATTACGATCGCGTCGGCATTTTCTATCTCATTTTTCAGCCGGTCAATTTTTTCGGAGTAACTCTCGGTAAATATGGTAATCGGTGTTTTTAAAAACATTGAAAATCACCTCTATTTCGCTGTGCGTCTGTGTTCTGTAGTCTTTGACCGTTCGAATCGCAATTTGCGCCGCTTTATCATTGGGAAAATGAAATTCTCCGGTCGAGATACAGCAGAACGCGATACTTTTCAGGTTGTTTCTATCCGCCAATTCTAAACAGGAATGGTAACAGGAAGCAAGCCGTTCCTTATCTTTTTTTGTAATCCATCCCTGAACAATCGGACCAACGGTATGAATGACATAATTGCAAGGAAGATTAAAAGCAGGGGTGATTTTTGCCTGCCCCGTTTGTTCCTCGTGACCTTGCCGTTTCATCAGCTCGGCACAAGCGAGGCGAAGTTGAACACCCGCAAAGGTGTGAATCGCATTGTCAATGCATCCGTGATTTGGGTAGAAACAGCCCATCAGCTCGCTGTTAGCCGCATTTACAATAGCGTCGCAGCGCAGTGTGGTAATATCGCCCTGCCAAAGATACAATCCTTCTGCAATCGGCTTCAGATCGGAAAATCCCGTAATTCCTTTGCGCTTTATTTCTTCCTGCAAATAGGCGTCTTGCACCGCCAAAAATTCATTGCTTGCAGGTATCGGCATACGGACATTCAAGAGCGCTCGCAAAATACGCTTTTGTTCAGCGCTGTTACGGGGAATCACAATCTCTTTGTACTGCTCGTTTTCCTGTAGCAATGACTGTATCAAATACTGTCGTCTTTCATTTTGCATCATCGTTTTCCGTTTCATTGGCAACACCGCTGAATTCACAGGAGGCTAACGGTTTTTCGGGCAGATAACAGGTGCGGCGCTCCTTTTTTACAAGTTCTTTCACGAATTCCGTTGCGGGACTGTGAAGCAGATCCTCCGGCTTTGCAAACTGTTCAATTTTACCGTTGTTCATAACAAGCACCTTTGTGCCGAGTTTCAGCGCCTCGGAAATGTCGTGGGTAACGAACAACACGGTAATGCCTGTTTGTTCGTAAATCCGTTTCATTTCCGTTTGAAGCTGTCCTCGTGTGATTTCATCTACCGCGCCGAATGGCTCATCCATCAGCAGAATATCGGGTGAAGCGGCTAAAGCGCGGGCAATACCAACCCTTTGTTGCTGACCGCCCGAAAGTTCAGACGGATAACGATGCTTCAAATCTTCCGAAAGTCCGACAATTTTCATCCATTTGGATACGGCGTTTTTTGTCTTCTCTTTATTCCGCTTGTTCAGTAAGTTCGGAACATAAGAGATGTTTTGTTCTACCGTCATATGCGGAAACAGTACGCTTCCCTGAATGGCATAGCCGATATTCCTGCGAAGCTGGGTCTGATTTTTATGGCGGATATTTTCACCGTCAACCAAGATATCTCCTTCAGTCGGCTGAATCAAACCGTTTACCATTTTAAGAGCGGTCGTTTTTCCACAGCCCGACGAGCCGATAATCGTTACAAATTCGCCTTTTTCTATGGAGAGGTTAAAGCTCTCCATTACCACTTTTTCGCCGTATGCTTTTTTGATGTTCTTAAATTCGATTGCTGTTTTCATTTGTTCCACCTCACTGTAAAAGATTGTGACTGCTAAGGTATTCCTCCGCTACATCCCTCGGCTCTTTGTTTTCCGTTTCAACGGCATAATTCATTGCCGCCATATCGCTGTCGGTAATCAATCCGTTCAGCTTTTCAAACACCGCTTCCAGTTCCGGATATTTCTCAAGCACCTCTGTACGGATCACATTCCCACAAATATAGGAAGGATAAAAATGCTTGTCATCTTCCAAAACGACCACATCGGAAGCGGATAGTTGTCCGTCCGTTGTAAAGATCACCATGACATCAATTTTTCCTTGATTAATTGCCTGATATTTAAGCCCGATGTCTAAATCCATCGTTTTGCCGAAATTCAATCCGTACGTTTCACAAAGCGCGTCATACCCGTCCTCACGCTCAAAGAAATCATATTCTGCGCCAAAGGTAAGGTCTTCCGCTACAGCTTTCAGATCGGAATAAGTTTTCAAATCATATTGTTCTGCAATTTCACGGCGAACAACTAAACCATACGTATTGTTAAAGCCGTACATTCCAACCCAATCCATATTGAAGCGTTCGTTGTATTCATCTTCCAATTCACAGAATAAATCTTCGGTATATAAACCGTCGTGCTTGAGCACCATATTCCAACCCGTACCCGTGTACTCAGGGTACATATCAAACTCCCCGCTCTCCATAGCAGGTTGGATATTGGATGTTCCGCCGCCGACGCCCTGCGTCAGTTCAACATTCAAATCCGTATCCTGCTCGATCAGAATGTCCAACATTTCTCCGAGAACATATTGTTCGGTCATCGGCTTTGTGGCAATGTGAAGGGTATCTTTCTGTTGTGTGTTGATAAAAAAGCCTCCCGCAATGCTCAAACCAAGGATAGCGGCAACAACAGCCATAATCTTATTGGTTTTCTTATGCTTCACGCTGTGTTTTCGCATTTGTTTTTCAATGCATCCAAGGACAAAATCCATTACAAGAGCAAGAAGCGCAATCAGCAAGCTGCCGACCATTGTCATTGCCGTATTGTTCGTCGTAATGCCTCGGTAAATCGCAACGCCCAAGCCGCCTGCACCGATAAAAGAAGCAATACCCGCAAGGGCAATCGTCATTGTTACCATATTGCGAATTCCCGACATAATCACGGGCATAGCGAGCGGAAGCTTGATTTTAAACAAAATCTGAATTCTTGTACTTCCCATACCTTTTGCGGCTTCCAAAATAGCAGGATCTACATTGGCGATACCCGTATGGGTATTGCGCACCATCGGCAGCAATGCATAAACGGTCAGCGCAATGATCGCCGTCGCATTGCCCACCCCTGAAAAGGGAATCAAAAAGCCGAGCATAGAAATCGACGGTATCGTATACAAAAAATTGATAACGCCTAAAGTCGGCTTTGCAGCTTTTTGAAATTCACTGATCAGAATTCCTGCAAATCCCCCAAGCAATATGGCAATGAAAATGGAGACCAAGGATATTTCTAAATGCTCCAGTAATAATTCCAAGAAAAAATCCGTTCGGTCTGTAAAAATAGACCACATATCTTTTAACATTTTTTACGCACTCCTTCTTTTAATTGCCTTTACGGGGCAGTTTTCAAAGCACAAGCCGCAGTGCAGGCAGTGATTTTGATGAATTTCATACGGCTTTCCTTCGCTTATACATTGTTGAGGGCAGATCTTTTTGCATTTTCCGCATCCTATGCAGGAACTGGAGATTTCAAAACCTTTTTTCTGTTCTTTATTCTCTCCGATTACAAAACTTTCACGGTTGATCGGTTCCTTACTTAAATCAAAAAATTCGATATTTGCGTTTGCGATGCAGAACGGCTCCAATATATAACGGCTTTTATTCGGATAAACGCTGTTCATACTTGGATTTTCTTGGAAAATACGGTCTATCCAATCTTTTTGCTCCGTCAGTTTTTTGGCAGTTCCCGACAATCGAACCATTTGAAACTCTTTATTCACGGCAGTAACAGCAATGTGATTGTCACGCATCAGTTGTGCGTAAAAATCTTTTCCCCGTGCCGTACAAAAATAAAGTTTTTCATTTTCCACAAGCATAACATCTATAATTCGTACCTGCGGCGTTCCTTTTTCATCCACGGTTGCAAACGCCGCATCTTTCACATTTCGCAATATCTGCAAACAATCCTGTGCGTTCATTTTATCCCTCCCGAAATTCCAGCCGATGGATACGGCTTTGTTCCAATTCTCTTTGGACGCCTCTTGCATACTTGATTTCGGGATAACCGAAACCGATCATCATCCCGATGTAATGGTTATCCGGAATCTTCAGCATGGACTTAATGTCCGGCATTTGCTCTAACGCGCCGAGAGGAAATGTCAACATGACAGCTCCAAGACCCCGAGAAGCGCAAAGCAGTTCAAAATAGGTTGCGGCAATCACCACATCTTGTATAGGCTCGCCGCGCCCTACTGGTGCGTGAGGAATTAAAATATGCGGCGCTCCGCAGAAAAGCATATCGGGGCGAACCGTCTTTTCCCATCGTTTCATATCCTCATACGACTTTTTGTCGAATCCCTTTGGATAGATACTTTGCGCCGCCAATTCTTCCATTCGGGAATAAGCAAGCTGACGAAATTGATTCATCTGACTCTTATCATCAATCAGTGTGAATTCTACTTGCTGCTTATTGCCGCCGTTTGGGGCGTCTGCCAGGCGCTCCAGCATATCGTTTATAATAGAAGCGTCAACATTTTTGTCCTGAGATCTGCGGCAGGAATGTCTGCTTGCAATCAGAGAATCCATAGTCGGCGCTGCGATCTTATAATCAACAACCGGCAGGCTGTTTTCCGGTTTGTGTCCAAAAATGGAAACGGCGCCCGTAGGGCAAACAGCAAGACAATGTTCACATTTCCAACAGCCGTTCCACCCGAATTCTGGAAAATCTTCCATTTCAGGTTTCTTTGCTTGATTCAGAGAAAGAATTCCTCCGGGACAAACCTTCACGCATTTTCCGCAGCCTACACATTTTGCTGTATCAACAACAAAATTCGCCTGATTCATTGTAAGAGCCTCCGTTCCTTGTTTCTGATATTATTGTAATTACTGCCTTTTCACTCTACAAGTACGCACTTTTTTATAACACAGTTACCTTTTCGTAACATTTGCATTGTTACTGGGATTGCGGAATTAAAAAATTTTTTCATTATATATCACGCTTGATTTGATGAGTATACAGCACTATAATTTAAGTGTAATATTCAAATATGAACGAATGGAAATTTTGAGGATACCAACATGCTGAAGAAAGAAGAATTACCCGCTTGTCCTGTTGCAACAACTGTGCAAATGGTGGGAAGTAAATGGAAGCTTTTGATTTTAAGAAATCTTCTTGCACGCCCGTGGCGTTTTAATGAGCTGCGTAAAAATTTAGAGGGAATCAGTCAAAAGGTACTGACTGACAGTCTGCGTTCCATGGAGGAAGACGGTATCGTCACGCGGACAGTCTATCCGGAAGTTCCACCAAGAGTAGAATATTCTTTAAGCGAATTGGGCGAATCCATGCGTCCTATCATCAAAGCGATGGAACAATGGGGAATAGATTATAAAGCACAGAATAAATCATAACAGTACATGTCATCTGTCGGGCAGAATAGAATCTTGCTATTTTTGGTAATCGTTTATCATACGGACATAAAACTTATGGGTCTTAGGGTAAAGCCCGAACGAGTTTTACCATTTGTACCTTTTGGGGATACAAATTGGGGATACAAACAGTCTACTCGCTCAGTTAATGCAGAAAAACCGGAGAAAGCCGTTTTGCTCTCTCCGGTTTGCTCTATTTTATGCTGATTTTTTTCGGTCTTGCTTTTGAAAAAGGAATGATTAAATCATCCACATCTGCCAAATGATCTTTTAACGTTCTGGCAGTGAGCAGATTGTAATAGCGGATACGATGATTTTGCCTCAAATGTCTCCGATCACATTGTCCTCATACGCCGATAAACTGTCCTTTTTCGGACTATACTTGCAGATTGGGAAGTTCATCATTTTCCTGTCTTTCATATGTACCGCTTGATTCTTCAAAAATGCTTTTCACAGTGAAAACCTCCTGTATTTTACTGTACTTTCATTTTTTTCATTTTACAGAAGATTTTTTAGGAATACCAATGTACCGATTGCAGATTTACCGAATATCTATAAAAAGAGTACGAACCTTTTGATTCGTACTCTTATTTCTCCCCTGCAATGCTGATTCTGTGTGTTTGTTTGCATACTGCCTTATAAACACTCAGCAAAAGCTGCGCTGTTTTTTCTCTTTTTAGACGATTGATGGGGACATTACGCTCTTCTTTTGCAAGAATATTGGAAGCGATTCTTTTAAACCCCCAAATTTTTTTGAAAGGCTTTAGGATTGAGCAGCCTTATCGTTCCTCCGATACGTAATAATGACTTTACGGTTGGGTTCGCTTCCCATGGAATATGTGCTAATATTTTCTTCGTTCTGCAACGCGGTATGAACGATTCTTCTTTCCTGTGCGCTCATCGGCCGCATCACAATATTTTTATGGGTATATCGAACTTTTTCCGCT
>CALXSZ010000111.1 GCA_944391275.1 uncultured Syntrophomonadaceae bacterium | reverse complement strand
CTTTTTAGCATAGGATGCAAGAGAAACCTTATGCGAAATAAGGAGGAATTGCCATGAAGAAAAAGCTGGATCAAATAGGGAAATTTTTGCTGCACACGGCGATCTTTTTTATGGTAGCCATGGTTGTTCTGCAAGGTGCGGTTACTTTGCAGCCCTTGAATTTGTTTGCCGGATGGTCGGAAAAAATGTCGGGAGGGCAGATTCTTCCGGTTACAACCATGCAAGAACCTTTGGAAAGAGAGCCTTCTGCTACGGAAACGACGTCTTTAGAACAGGTGAGTCTGACTTTGGAATTGCAGGAGATTGCAGCGTTACCTTTTTGCCGCGTGTTGGTAAATGGAGAGGAAAGCGGCTGTTTTCAAGAACAAACGGTTCAGCTTTCCTTATCAGAGGGAGATATGTTGGAAATCGACGCGACCTATTACAATTTTCCGATCGTGTTCCGAGTGACCTCTGGTTCAGACAATTTAATTCACCCGAGCTTAAATCAGCAATTCCAGGTACAACAAGGGATTGTCTTACTAGGGGAAGTGCAGGCAAACCGTTAAAATTTTATGTGAAACAGCTTCAAAGATCCATCCAATGATTTGCGAATGGATGATTGACGAGAATTATAAAACGCGGATGATTAAAAACATGGATTGTTTTCTTTATACCGGCGTCTTTGAAAAGCGTTTCATTAATGCAAAGAAGCCTAAAGCTGTTTTTATTTTTCGGAATCTCTGTGAGATAGAGACAATGGTGTTTTTATAGATATGAATGAGCTTATCCTGGAAAAAAATAAAGAAAAGAATAAGTTGTATGAAAGAAACAAGTTATCCATTTGAAATTGCAAAAAAGATTGCTACCGATACGGAAAGAAATATGACAAGCAACATTGGCCGTCTCAAAATTTTGGAGCAATTTGACGAGCTGCCTTTAGAATATCGCGGACAGCTTTTACACATGCTTTCGGCTTTCCATCGTCCGCAAATTCGGTGTTTTTATCAAATGATACAGGATGAATATGGGAATGAATATCAGACCGAAATCGAACGAGCGTTGAAAAAGCTTCAGATGGCAGGTGTTGAAGAGACAAAGCCGGAATGGTTTCAGGGGAGCTTCCATGCGGGTTACTGTACGCGGACCCGCCATACGGGGATGGTGAGCGTCAGTATTTTTTGGCATATTGCCCCGGACAATTATACTGCAGAATGTTTTTTGTTAAATTTTGGGGTAGAGGGAATTAGCAACTTCGTACTGATTGAAAACATCTGTGAAGCAGATATGCAGCAAGAAGAGAGAATGTTGCAGTCTCTTACGCATTTGACCTTGAGGGAATGTCAATTGCTCTTAACGACATCTTATGCCAGCAATCAAAAAATGTTGGTGCGTCCGTCCTTGGGGCATTTCTTATATAAGAGGCATATTTTGTCTGCAAAAGCGTTTGAATTATCCGAAGCGCGCGCAGTTAATATCAAGGTTTCCGCCTTTTTATATGGAAAACGATTCATTAACAGCCTGTTCCTGGCGCTGAAAAATGACGATATGGATTATGTCATCAGTTTGTTTGAATGGGAGAAATTTTCTCCCGAACGTTCTCTGGAAGTTTTCGCGCCCTTAAAAAAGCCGGGAACATTATTTTTAGAGGGATGTGCAGAAAATGTCATAAAACAGGGGGAACAAGTTCATATTCGTGGTTATCTTTTGCTTTACTCGGATCAAAAACTTCAGAAATATCCATATGATTTTCACATGACTTTTGCTTCCCGTGAAGTTCGATGGATGATCGAAAAAATTGTTGCGTATCCGCCCTTGAAGATGTCTTTTAGCCAATTGAGCAATTCCCTGCGACGCACATTATTTGTTCGGGTTTACCAAATACTGGATATGGAAAATTTGCTGAATGGCTTAGATATGTTAGAGCAAGTCCAGAAAGTAGGGGAACTGCCATATGGGCTGCATTTGCGTATTTGTACGGCGGACGATACGTTTTTTGAACAAGGGGTCACGTTGATGAGTGGGGTTGTGGCGGACTTAGTGATTAATGGGGAGGAATTTGTTGTTTTATCCGATCAAGAGATTATTACACGCGAATTTGATGGGAAATTTTCGGATTGCACCGTCTTTAAAAAGGCTTATCAGGTGAGTATGAATACAGCTATTCACTACTATCAAGGACAATATCGTTCTTTTGAAGATGTGCTGGAGGTGCCGGAAGACCATTTCCCTCAAGACCCGATGCAATTTGTTACGGCCTGTTATGTCGTGTATGATCGGAAAGCCTTTTACGATTTTATTCAACAACGAAAGGTTTTTCGGTTCGAGGTGCCAGAGGAACAACGGATCTTATATTATCAATTTGAAAAAGTTGAAGAATTAGGATCCTTCGAGGCCGAATATATTGTAGATGGAAATTACTTGACCGTTTCAACTTTTGGGAAAACACAACTAAAAGTTGTTCAGCAGGATTTAGAGAAAAGTTTGCGAGGACATCTTCATTTTGAGCATTTGGAGGTGAATCCGCAAGGTTTTTTTGAAATTCTTACGCCGGAAGTTAAAGAAGCTTTCCCGCAATTAGAAACAATCATGAAAGAAATTTACTTAAATAAATGGTACGTCAGCAGCAGTCCATTTCTGGAAAATATGACTCCGAAAGAAGCTAAGCGAACGGAAGAGGGACGAAGAATGCTGTGGAAGATGTTTAAAACGATGTGTGCAAAACCTTCCTGGTTCGCTGCGGGAGGAAATGCGAATATTGCGATTCAGGAGTTTTTTACACGTTTAGAAAAAGAAAAATCCTAAAAGCTCTTGACAAAAAGAGCACAGATTACTATACTGAACGGAAATTATATTTTAAAAAATGCTGAGAAGGAAAGGGACGCGAAAGACCCATGAATCCCAGAGAGTCGGGGATGCTGGAATCCTGATATTCATGTTTCGCGGTGATCGTTCTGGAGCAGTCGACTGAACGGGCAACCTATTAAGTTAGACCGACCATCTGTTCGTTATCAGATTTATAAGGTAGAACTTTCTAAAAACTGTTGAGAGGCTATAATGTGTATTATAGCAAACAGGGTGGTACCGCGGGAAATGACTCTCGTCCCTGAAAAGGGCGAGGGTTTTTTTGCTTTTTCCATTTTCCAACTTTTGTTGGAACGATTATAATGAAGATGTAAGGAATGTGAAATTGAGAAAGAGAGATGAATGGCATGCGAAGCAATCAGATAAAACAAGGATTGGAGAAAGCCCCGCATCGTTCTTTATTGAAAGCGTTAGGGCTAACCGATGAAGAAATGAATCGGCCGTTTATCGGGATTGTAGGTTCTAAAAATGATATTATTCCAGGGCATATCAATTTAGATAAAATTGCAGAAGCGGTTAAAGCGGGCGTTCGAATGGCTGGTGGGGTTCCTTTTGAATTTGAAACGATCGGCGTTTGCGATGGGATTGCGATGAACCATATCGGAATGAAATATTCTTTGGGAAGCCGGGAACTTATTGCGGATACCGTTGAAACCATGGCGTTAGCTCATCAATTTGATGCGTTGGTATTTATTCCGAATTGCGACAAAATCGTGCCGGGGATGCTAATGGCGGCTGTCAGACTCAATGTCCCCAGCATATTTATCAGCGGCGGCCCGATGCTGGCGGGTAAAGTCCCTGATCGCGCAAAGAGACTCAGTTTGACCGACATGTTTGAAGGGGTTGGCGCGGTAGCGGCTGGCCGAATGACGCCGCAAGAATTAGATGAATTGGAAAACAGTGCTTGTCCAACGTGCGGATCTTGTTCTGGGATGTTCACCGCCAATTCGATGAATTGTATGAGTGAAATTTTAGGGATGGCATTGCCGGGAAACGGAACGATTCCGGCCGTTTACTCCGAAAGAATTCGATTGGCCAAACAAGCTGGGATGCAAGTTATGACGCTGTTGGAAAAAAATATTCGTCCGCGGGATATTCTAACGGCGGATGCTTTCCACAATGCGATTACGATGGATATGGCCATTGGATGTTCGACCAATTCTGTTTTACATTTATTAGCGATTGCTCATGAAGCCGATATCCCCTTGGATATTCATACTTTTAATGAAATTTCTTCGGTGACGCCGCATATTTGCAAATTGGCCCCCGCCAGCGCGACTTTTATTGAAGATCTCTATTTTGCAGGCGGGATTGGCGCTATGATGAAGGAGATTGATAAACTGGGTCTGCTGAAAAAAGATTGTTTAACGGTTACCGGCAAAACGATTGGAGAAAATTTTGCTCCATGTGAAGTCAAAGACCGCAATGTGATACGCTCCGTTGAAGATCCTCATAGCAAGGATGGTGGGTTGGCCATTTTGTTTGGCAATCTAGCCCCAGAAGGATCGGTGGTAAAGAAAGGCGCGGTTGCTCCGGAAATGATGGTTCATCAAGGACCGGCCCGTGTCTTCAATTCGGAAGAAGAAGCCAGCGCGGCTATTTTAGGCGGAAAGATCCATGCGGGAGATGTGGTTGTAATCCGGTATGAAGGACCCAAAGGAGGGCCGGGAATGCGCGAGATGCTTTCGCCGACTTCACAGATTGCAGGGGTCGGTTTGGATAAGGAGGTAGCTTTAATTACCGACGGACGTTTTTCCGGCGCTAGCCGCGGCGCTTCCATTGGGCATGTTTCTCCGGAAGCGGCTTCCGGAGGATTAATTGGATTGGTGGAAGAAGGCGATCAAATCCTAATTGATATTCCCCATTACAAATTAGAGCTTTTGGTGGATGAAGAAACTTTAGCGGAAAGACGAAAACAGTGGGTGCGTCCAGAGCCTAAAATCAAAACCGGATATATGGCGCGCTACGCCAAAATGGTCCAATCGGCCAGCGTAGGGGCGATTTATGAGAAATAAATACGTAGCAAAAGTGAGATGAGATAAATGAAATACGGAGGTGTGAGATGAAAGGAGCCGAAATTTTACTGAAATGTTTGATAAAGGAAGGCGTAGACACTATTTTTGGATATCCCGGAGGATCGGTTCTGCCGATTTACGATGCGCTTTACGATTCTTCCATTCAGCATATCTTAGTTCGACATGAGCAAGGCGCGGCGCATGCAGCCGACGGATACGCACGCAGTACTGGAAAAGTCGGCGTTTGTTTGGCTACGTCCGGACCGGGGGCAACGAATTTAGTGACCGGAATTGCCACGGCTTGTATGGATTCTATTCCTTTGGTGGTTATCACTGGCCAGGTCGCCACGAGCGTCATTGGAAAGGATGCTTTTCAGGAAGCGGATATGACAGGTATCACCCTTCCTATTACGAAACATAACTATTTGGTTGAAAAACTGGAAGATTTGCCGCGAATAATTAAAGAGGCGTTTCATATTGCCCGTACCAATCGACCCGGGCCGGTTCTGATTGATTTTCCCAAGGATATGCAGGAAAAGAATATCTTTTATGATGAAGACGCCGAAGTCGAAATGCAACTTCCTGGGTACCATGTAGCTTCTGAGGTTGATCTTGTACAGGTTCAAAAAGCGGCTGACGCCATACGGAAAGCCAAACGACCGATCTTTTATGTAGGCGGCGGTGTGATCTCCGCAGAGGCGTCCGAAGAACTTTTAAAAATTGCCGAGAAAATGCAAATTCCCGTAACGACGACTCTGATGGGATTAGGAGCATTCCCGGGGGATCATCCTTTAGCGATAGGAATGCTGGGGATGCATGGTAGCCGGTATGCAAATTATGCGATTTCGGAATGCGACTTAATGCTCGCCGCCGGCGTGCGTTTTGATGATCGTGTAACAAGCAAATTAGCGACTTTCGCTCCGCATGCGCAAGTGGTTCACATGGACATTGATGCGGCGGAAATTGGGAAAAATGTTGAAGCCCATATTCCGATTATTGGCAATGTAAAACAAAGTCTTCAGGCAATTTGGGAAGCATTGGGCGACCAGCAAAGCAGTGGGAGCGAATGGTGTGAAAAACTTCAAAAGTGGAAACAACAGTATCCTTTAACCTATCATGCGTCGCAAGAAGGTCGGATTATGCCGCAGTATATTATTGAAAAATTGAGTGAAATCACCCAGGGGAATATTATTATAACGACCGAAGTGGGACAAAACCAAATGTGGGCGGCCCAGCATTTTATTTATAAAAAACCTCGGACGTTTATTTCCTCCGGCGGTTTAGGTACGATGGGGTATGGCTTTCCAGCGGCTATCGGGGCGGCAGTCGGGAATCCGGGGAAAAAAGTGATTGATATTGCCGGCGATGGTAGTATTCAGATGAATATTCAGGAACTGGCGACGGCGGTGCAATATAAGCTACCCGTAGTGATTTGTATTCTCAACAACCAATTTCTAGGGATGGTTCGTCAATGGCAGAGTTTATTTTATGAAGGGCGATATTCCTATACGGATATTATGTGTCAGCCGGATTTTGTTAAGCTGGCTGAAGCTTATGGGGCGTTGGGAATACGTGTTACCGAACAAGAGGAAGTCGAAGCGGCTTTGAAACAGGCGTTGGATTATCAAGAAGGGCCGGTTATTCTTGACTTCCAAGTAGAGCGTGAAGCCAATGTATTTCCCATTGTACCTCCGGGGGCTTCTTTAATCGACATGGTAGGAGGAGAGTGAAATGGAAAAAAAAGTGCTGTCTGCGATTGTGGAAAATAAACCGGGCGTATTAACGCGCGTGGCCATGCTCTTTCGCCGGCGCGGTTATAATATCTACAGTTTGGCGGTAGGAGAAACGGAAAAAGCGGAAATCTCTCGCATGACCATTGTGGTTGAAGCAGACGAAAAAATGTTGTGGCAGATTATTCATCAATTATCCAAATTGATTGAAGTCATTGATGTGATCAATATCAGCGAAACGCCTTCGGTGGAACGGGAACTGGTCTTTTTTAAGGTACAGGCCGATAGTTCCAAACGTGGAGAAATTATTCAGATTGCGGATATTTTTCGGGCTCGCATCGTGGATGTTGCGCCCGAGAGCCTGATTGTAGAAATCACTGGAGACAGTGGAAAAATCGAAGCTATAACGGATACCCTTAAACCCTACGGGATCCTTGAGATTGCACGTACCGGAAAGGTAGCCATGGTACGTGGTTCCAAGAGGGGAAATAATAAATAGAGAACAGGAAGAGCGATGAAAGAAAATTTATCGCAGAGAATGTGGAGGAGGAGACAAACATGGCAAAAATTTATTATCAAGCAGATTGCGACTTATCTTTACTCAAAGACAAAACGATTGCAGTTATTGGATATGGTAGCCAAGGGCATGCTCATGCGCTGAATGCGAAAGAATCCGGATGCAACGTTATCATTGGGTTGTATGAGGGGTCCCGTTCTTGGAAAAAGGCGGAAGAGCAAGGGATGGAAGTATATACGGCGGCTGAAGCGGCCAAAAAAGCCGATATTATCATGATTCTTATTAATGATGAGAAACAGGCGGAGCTGTATAAACAATCCATTGAACCGAATTTGGAACCGGGGAATATGTTGATGTTTGCGCATGGTTTTTCCATTCATTTTGGGCAAATTGTTCCGCCTGAATATGTAGATGTTACGATGATTGCGCCGAAAGGGCCGGGGCATACGGTTAGAAGCCAGTATCAGGAAGGAAAAGGCGTTCCCATGTTGATTGCGGTGCAGCAGGATTATACCGGACAAGCCCAAGCCAAAGCGCTTGCTTATGCAGCGGCAATTGGCGGGGCGCGGGCAGGGGTGCTTCAGACCACCTTCCGCGAGGAAACTGAAACCGATTTGTTTGGCGAACAAGCGGTTCTGTGCGGCGGTGTGTGCGCGTTGATGAAAGCGGGATTTGAAACGTTAGTAGAAGCCGGATATGAGCCGGAGAGCGCTTATTTTGAATGTATCCACGAAATGAAACTGATTGTAGACTTAATTTACCAAAGTGGGTTTGCCGGAATGCGGTATTCGATTTCCAATACTGCTGAATATGGTGACTACACAACTGGACCGAAAATCGTAACGGAAGAAACAAAAAAAGCTATGAAAAAGATACTCGAAGATATCCAAAGCGGAGCGTTTGCGAAGGATTGGCTGTTGGAGAAACAAGCCGGATTCCCGCATTTCAATGCAATGAGAAAACGCGAAGCTAACCACCAACTGGAAAAAGTTGGCGCTGAGTTACGTAAACTTTATAGCTGGAATAATGAAAATAAACTGATTGAAAACTAATAGTGTGTGATCTTTTAAAAAGGTAAAAAAGGACTGTTTCTTTTTGAATGAAAATAAAAAAAGGAACAGCCCTTTTTTCATACGATCATCATAGAATGATGATACATTATTCGAGGAAAGAAGCAGCGGAAAAATGAAAGTGATTTCCAAATATTCGTTTCTCCAGTACCTACAAATCTTAATGGGGAACTTGTTTTGTACGTTGGCTTATACAACGATCAACGTGCCAAAAGGGATTGTGAATGGGGGACTGACAAGTTTATCCATGGTGTTATCGCGAATAACGGGAATGCCAGTATGGGTGATTTTAGACGTCTGCATGTTTTTACTTTTAATGGGTTGTTTATTTTTTTTAGGGAAAAAATATTTTTATCATTCTCTTATTAGCGCCGTTTGTTATAGCGCTTTTTTTACAGGATTTACAGCGACATTGCCGGAGTTGGCATGCCCCTTGCCAATCGCGATGGTGCTTTCAGCTGTTGCGGTAGGGATTGGGTGTTTTTTCTGTATTCGCGCTCAGGCGTCTACGTTGGGATTTGACGTCATTGCAATGATTCTACATAAAAAGAACCCTAAAATAGGGATTGCCCGAAGCATGTTCGTTTGCAATGCATTGGTAATCCTTATGGGGTGGATGACGTATGGTTTCTTAGCGATTGCAGCGGGATTAGCCGGAGCAGGTCTGCAAGCGTTTACCTTAGGTCGATTACTGAAGAGGTGGCCGCGTCAATCATCTGAAGAGGACGAAACATTAAAAAGGAAGGAGCTAATATGATGCAAGATTTTTCTTTCGAATCCTTTCCCATTGATCGAGCCTGTGCAGATCAAATTGCTTTAGCCCCGTACGTGATAACGGGGAAATTTTGTTTATTTTATCGCATTGAAACAACAGCCTTTGGAGAGGTGAGATCTTGGAGTCTTATGGATCTGGAAACGGCGCAAACAGAACGCGTTCCTCTAAGACCTTCCCATTGTCTTTCTCCTGCACTTTTTACATCCAGTTCCGGGCAATTCTTCTATTATCAAGATTATTATCCCGAACGGGCGTTGTATCAGTATGATCCCGTTCAGAAAAAGGCGCGGCGACTCTATTTTCTCTCGCAGAGTCTAGGCGCTTTTCAGGCAGATGGAGATTGGATCGCTTTTACAACTGAGCCGGATATAGGCGTGTTGGATCAACCGGAGGAATTTCATTTATTCAACTGGAAAACGGGCGCTTATCAGAAACAAACTTCCGCCCACGTATATCCCGGAAGATTACCGGCGCAACGCCATCAAAATTGGTACTTTAAGCAAGAAAAACTTTTTTTTGTCTGCAAGAATCCTTGTTGGGAAGATCGAAAAGGGGAAAATTTACAAGGAAAACTAGCCTGTTATGATACGAGATTAAAGGAAATTGTTGCTTTAACCGCTTTGCCGCCTAAACTGAGCGTTCGACAGATGCTTCTCAAAAAAGGAGATTTATGGATATTGGGAACGGAAGGAAGCGAGTTTATCCTGTACCGGATTCCAATGCGAGAGAATTTGGAAGATACGAATGTACAAGAAATGCTTCGTATTAGGCATGAAAGTTATGACCAGCTCATTGATATACAGCTACGGGAGCAAGGAGTTTTTTGGCTGAAAAAAGAAATTCATTCGCTCCTGGAAAGCGCCAGCGCCCTATGGTGGTATTCTTTGGCAAAAAGAGAGCCGAGTTTGATGATTCGCTTATCCGATTTTCGAGCATTAGATATCCATTTTCAGCCAGTTGGAAAATATCTGTATTATCAAGACGAATTGTGGAAAAATCCTTATTGTACCCCTCTTGACGCTCCGCTTACCAAAGAAAAGGTCGAAGTTGAACTTCCGGAATAGACGAGATAAGGAAATATATATAGAAAGAATACAGAAAAAATGCTCGACAAAAACGTCATTCCATTATATGATAGGGAAGAATTAAAAAGATAAAATGAGAGAGTCCACTGAAAAGACATGGTATCGTGGGCAGAGCCGCAAAAAGCATGGGAGGTGTTGAGCGGATAAACGCCTAAAGCAAAGAGGCTGGAGCACAGCGTTTTCATAATAGAATGAACTGCCTACAGTCCGGGAGGACGCAGGATGGGGAAGATCGTTATGGGGACGAGCTTTAGGGAGAACAAAATAAGTACGAAAAAACGTCACCGTCTGAAGACAGAAGGGAAAGGTTCCCGCGGCGGTGTTGCAGATGAGCTATGAGGTTACAGGAGAAGGATAAGAAATATCCAAACATTAAACTGAATCTACAGAAAGCGGCTTGCAAAGCAAAAGAATGATGAATGCCTTTGCGTGTATCTTCCGCGCAAAGGCTTGTTTATTTTAACAAAAAATAGAAAAACGGGGGAATAGAAATGAAAAAATGGATCAGCATACTGATGCTGTTTGTTTTGTGTATGGGTTCTGTGAGTGGATGCGGAGGGGAAACCGCATCGGATGACGCTGGGGAAACGTTTTCGGTCGGGGCCATTTATCCTTTGAGCGGATCGAATGCTTTACAGGGGAACGAGTGTTTAACGGCTTGCCAATTGGCTGTTCAATATGTCAATGAAGAGGGCGGCGTATTGGGGCGTACCGTTGAATTGACTTATGCGGATGCGCCGGACCCGGCGACAGCGACAACTGAAGCTAGCCGTTTGGTTGATCAAGTAGGTGTGAAAGCGATTTTTGGGTCTTTATCTTCCGGAAATGCCCTAGCTATTGCAGGCGTAACGGACAAAGCCGGCGTCTTTTTGGTTGAGTCCGGCGGAATTGTTGATTCGCTAACGGACAACGGCTACCAATATGTTTTCCGGATTTTAGATAAAGGCGGAATGCGTGGCGCGCAGGGCGTTCAATATATAGCCGATGAATTAGCCGATGTTTTAGGAAAATCCGTTACGGATCTGAAAATTGCTATTCTTCACGAAGAGTCCAGTTATGGAACCTGTGTGGCCGATGGAGCGGAAGCCCGCTGCAATGAATTGGGAATGCAAGTGGTATATCGCGACTCTTATGCGACGACTTTAACTGATATGTCGGCTTTGGTCTTAAAAATCAAAGAAGCTCAGCCGGACGTGCTGTTGAGCGTTTGTTATGTGAACGACGCGATTTTGTTGGTGGATACGTTGAATCAATTGGATGCGATGCCAAAAGTTTTCATGGGTTGCGGCGCTGGAACCACCGACCCCAATTTTGCAGTTACGATTGGCAACGAAATAGCCAATGGAATGTTTTGTACCGATATGCCCACCAATTTGCCTTTAGAAGTATTTGAAGCTTCTGGATTAAGACCGGTTGTGGAAAGATTCCGGGCGGATTGGCTCAGTCAATATCCGGATATGGTAAATGTTCCGATTGCGGCTGAGGCGGCTTTTGCGGGCGCTTATACTTTTTTACATGATATTTTACCCCAGGCTTCCGATTTGAATGATCCTCAAGCCATTCGGGAAGCGGCTTTGTCTACGAAGCTGGACATGACGACCTTAGGCTTCGGATGGGATATGGGAGAAGACGGACAAAATCAAGCGGCCGCGGCCAACATTAACCAATGGCAAGGCGGGGAAGTGGTTACGATTGCACCGGATTTGATGAAGAATGGCGATGCGATTAATGTGCCGCTTCCAGGTGCGGATTATTAATCAAAAACTTAAATAAAAAGAAAGCAGAATGTAAAGCATCTACTTCTTGCATTCTGCTTTTTTGAAGGTTGTGAAGAAAGGAAGAAACCATGGAAGCCATTATACAAGTGTTCATTTCCGGGATCTTATCCGGCGGAATTTATGCCCTGGCGAGTGTCGGGTTAACGCTCATTTTTGGCGTCGTCGGTTTGGTAAACTTTGCCCATGGCGAATATCTGATGATCGCGATGTATTTTGCTTATTGGATGTTCAGTTTATTTGGGTTATCGCCCTATATTTCTTTGCCGCTTAATCTGTTAGTAATGGCCTTTTTAGGGTGGTTAACCTATAAAACGTTGATGGAACGGATGTTGGATTCCAGCCATTCGATTCAGATGCTTTTAACATTGGGACTTTCGATGGTTTTACAAAATCTTGCTCTCATGCTCTTTAAAGCCGATTATCGCAACGTCCGGATTGCGATAACCAACAGCACGTTGGATATAGGTTTTTTGCATTTGAGTTCAGCCCGTGTGGTGGCTTTCCTTGTCGCGATTGCAGCTTCGATCGCGCTATATTGGTTTTTGCAAAATACCTATTTGGGCGCTTCGATGCGCGCCGTGTCGCAAAATAGCAAAGCGGCCATGCTGATGGGGATTAATATTAGCCGTACGTATTGTTTGGCTTTTATGATTGGAACGGTACTGGTTGGGTTGGCAGGGTTATTGTTGAGCCCAATTTATCCTGTTTATCCTACGGTAGGGGTGAGTTTTTGCACTCTGTGTTTTATTGTTGTTGTCATTGGAGGACTTTCCAGTATTCCAGGCGCTATTTTTGGGGGTCTTTTCATTGGGGTGGTAGAAAGCGCTGCCGGCTATTTTATCGGACCGGCTTTCCAACAAGCGGCGTACTTTATTTTATTTTTGTTCGTGCTCATTTTCCGTCCCAATGGACTGTTTGGAAAAAATATTGGATAGAAGAGGAAAATAACCATGTTTAAAATATGGAAAAAGAAAAATGCGGTTTTATGGGGGATCGTCTTCTTTTCGTTGCTGGTTCCTTTTCTACTTCCCAATCGGTATTATCAGGATATTGCCGTTTTGACGCTGCTTTGGGCAGGATTGGCTTGTTCCTGGAATATTTACAGCGGATATTGCGGGAGACTTTCCATTGGACATGCCGCTTTTATGGGAATTGGCGCGTATACTTCGACGATTTTATATCTTCAGTACGGGCTTTCTCCTTGGTTGGGCATGCTGGCGGGAGGCGCGCTTGCAGCTTTAGCGGCCCTGATGATTGGCGGATCCACTTTGCGATTGAAAGGAACCTTTTTTGTCCTGTCGACCATTGCTTTTGCGGAGGTCCTAAAAACCATTGCCATTGTTTCAAAAGATCTCACACCCGGTTCTTTGGGCTTGCAGATTCCCTATCAGCCGGACTTTGTAAATATGATTTT
>CALXSZ010000110.1 GCA_944391275.1 uncultured Syntrophomonadaceae bacterium | reverse complement strand
TTGTTTAACGGATTATCCCGGCTCTTTGGGATGGCTTTTCAGATCGATTATACCATTTGTATCATTTTAATGGGGGTATTAACGGGAATTTATGTGATTGCCGGCGGGTATATGGCTACGGCAATCAATGACTTTGTTCAGGGATGTGTGATGTTAATAGGAATTTGTGCAGTCGTTGGCGCTGTACTAAAAAGCCAGGGCGGATTTATTACAGCGTTACATTCTTTAGCCGAGGTATCCGATCCTACGGTTACTAACGGGGAAATTCCCGGTATTTTTGCTTCCTTTTTTGGGCCGGATCCCCTAAACCTCTTAGGAGTCGTTATTTTAACCAGTTTGGGAACGTGGGGATTGCCCCAAATGGTGCAGAAATTTTATGCCATTAAATCAGAAGACGATATTCAAAAAGGGACAATCATATCCACTCTCTTTGCTTTCATAATTGCTGGGGGGAGTTACTTTTTGGGCGGATTTGGGCGACTTTTTTCGGATCAAATTAATATTGCAACCGATGGATATGACGCCATTATTCCCACGATGCTCTCGGGGTTATCTGAACTTCTCATTGCTATTGTCGTAATCCTCGTCCTTTCGGCTTCCATGTCGACGCTTTCTTCCTTGGTCATTGCTTCTTCGTCAACGCTGACCATTGATTTATTAAAGGGGAATCTGATCAAAAAGATGGATGATCGGAAAACCGTACAGATTATGCGCTGTTTTATTGTGGTTTTTATTGTTATTTCAATCATTCTTGCGATCATTCAATATAAAAATTCCGTCAGTTTTATTGCTCAATTAATGGGGGTTTCCTGGGGAGCTTTAGCAGGAGCTTTTTTAGCGCCTTTTTTGTATGGACTGTATTGGAAAAAAGCAACCAAAGCAGCGTGTTGGGTTTGTTTTATTTTGGGCGCGGGAACGATGACCCTTAATCTTTTAGTACCGTCGGCTTTTCCGGTTTTTCTTCAGTCTCCGATCAATTGTGGAGCCTTTGTGATGTTGATGGGACTTCTGGTCGTTCCGCTTGTAAGTGTCTTTACTCGCAAACCCGATGTAAAATTGGTCGAAGAAGCGTTTTCGTGTTATGAAAAGAAAAATCCTGTTTCACAGAAAAAAGCTTTAAGCGCTTGAAAATTTGAGATAATTTATGGAAAGTGCTTTTAATGTGTTGCTTGTTAAGATGTAAGAATATCAATGATGTCCTGAGAGGATATTGGTTGATAATTCAATAATCGATAGATATTTAAAAAGTAGGATAGAAGCAAAATATATCGTAACAAAGTTTCATGCAGTAGATGTGTTTGTTGTGTAAAGCGACGGGATTAAAGATAAAACAGAAAAATTCTATAATAGAAAAAAGATAAATATTGTCGTCCCATTTATAAGAAGCGTATGAAATGAATAAATGGAGAGGGGCAAAGCCGTTTTGGCTGTATGATTAGGATATCTTCGCAAAGAATTTGGATAAAAATTTTATCCGATAAAAATATTGGTTCATTTAAAAATATTGGTTCATTTTAATGGCAAAAAAGGAGGAAAATGAGAATGGAATACCGAATAGAAAAGGATTCGATGGGGGAAATTCGTGTTCCCGCAGATCATTATTGGGCAGCACAAACCCAGCGCAGTCTTCAGAACTTTGAAATAGGGATCGAAAAAATGCCGGCCGAAGTTATGAAAGCTTTTGGCTATTTAAAAAAGTCTGCGGCCTATGCCAATCGCCAATTAGGCAAATTGGACGAAGAGAAGTATCAACTAATTTCCCGCGTTTGCGATGAAATCATTACCGGAAAACTCGATGGAGAGTTTCCTTTGGCGGTTTGGCAGACGGGGAGCGGTACCCAATCCAATATGAACGTCAACGAAGTAGTGGCCAATCGCGGGAATGAGTTGGCGGGGAAAAAATTATTACATCCAAACGACCATGTGAATATGTCCCAAAGCAGTAATGATACATTCCCCACCGCCATGCATATTTCCGCCGCAATGGAAATACAGGATAAACTGCTTCCAGCGATCGATCAAATCATTGCCACATTTAAACGATTGGAGGCGGAAAACGAAGGAATTGTAACCACCGGACGCACCCATTTGCAGGACGCCGTCCCGATTGCTTTTTCGCAGGAAATTTCCGGATGGCGGAACATGATGGAAAAAAGTCGGGAACAGATCATTGCGTCGCTGAAAGGATTGTATGAGTTAGCTTTAGGCGGCACAGCTGTAGGAACGGGGTTAAACGCTCCGAAGGGGTTTGACACGACCGTCGCGGCAATTTGCGCCGAATTAACCGGAAAACCCTTTGTAACGGCAGAAAATAAATTTCATGCTTTAACCAGTTTGGACGATATGGTTTTTGCGCATGGCGCCTTGAAAGGCTTGGCGGCTAACTTGATGAAAATTGCTAATGATATTCGCTGGCTGGCCAGCGGCCCGCGCGATGGCTTGGGGGAAATCCATATACCGGAAAATGAACCGGGCAGCTCGATTATGCCTGGTAAAGTCAATCCCACACAATGCGAAGCCGTAACGATGGTAGCGGTACAGGTGATGGCGAATGATACGGCAATTGGAATTGCCGCTTCACAAGGAAATTTCCAGCTCAATGTTTTCCTGCCGGTTACGATATATAATTTTTTACAATCGGTTCGGTTGTTAACGGACTCCATTTGTTCTTTTGATAGGCATTGTGTTTCCGGGATCACGGCTAATCGGGAGAAAATGCATTATAATTTGCATCATTCGCTGATGTTGGTCACCGCTCTTAATCCTTATATTGGTTATGACAATGCAGCGAAGACGGCTAAATTGGCTTTTGAGGAAAATATCTCTTTAAAAGAAGCCGTATTGAAGCTCGAACTGATGACGGAAGAAAAATTTGACGAGGTTTTTAAACCAGAGGA
>CALXSZ010000109.1 GCA_944391275.1 uncultured Syntrophomonadaceae bacterium | reverse complement strand
TACTGCCCAACACGCTGCCGCCATCACCACCATAAAGACCAGCGCCATAAAAATCGATTTCATTTTTTTCATCGTTTCCTAAACATCCTTTCCTATGCTTCGCGGATAAATTCATCGTGCAATAAATCGGAGTTTCCCTCCTCTCGCAAGTGGCCTGACAATTCGAGTACTTTTTTGCCCATTTTTCTCATTCTTTCATCGAAACATGTTTACTCAAAAAGTCCCCGTATCATCTACTTTGCCTCCGGCATTGCTCACAAGTTTAAATCCATTATTAAGACGGGGAATCTCAATGGGACGTTGTATCCATTCCCAGAGTCGCCGCTTATTCCCTACTTTTTAAGCATTATTCTGAATCCATTGTTCCACATGCGCTGCAATTTCCTCGCTGTTCATTTCCTGGAACATAAAATGAGAGTTTCCGGTAATCCCAATATCCGGAAGATTTACTACTGTGCAGTTTCCGCCGTCTTCGTTGTAGCTTTCGGCAAATGCAATAGCCGTATCTCTTACATTCTTCCAGAATGAAGTAGACTGAATATCCTCAGGGCCGTTGTCAATATAATCTCCGAAATAAATAATGATTGGAATATCCGCCTCAAGGAATTTATTATACGATTCCGAACCAATTTCCGGCGTACCACCCGGTTCAATAGCAACAATAGCCGCAACATATTCCGGATCAACGTCCCATCCTACTCTTCCGCCTTGAGAATGAGTCACATAAACGCTCTTTTTCCCAGTCATATCGTATACATCCTGCATAACCTCGTCCATTGCCGCAGCAGCTACCGCTTGATCAAAGCTCCCCGTGTTCGGCGTCATTTGGCGGAAGAACTGATTTTGAGCTTCTTCTCCCTCGGGGAACTGAGATCCTTCATATCGTTCCGGCGCTATGCGCCCAATACGGAAATGCGTATACCATGCTTGATCTCCGGGCATATATTCTTTGGATTCCGCCGACCAGGTATCAATGGAATCGTTCGTCATGGCAGCCGTAGATCCCGCCTCGCCTCTGCGCGGTTGGTCTACCAAAAATACACTATGTCCCTTTTTCAAAAACGACGTTGCCCAACCATCACGTCCGTCAGGCGTTGTCATCCATCCCATTCTGGACTGCCCATAGCCGTGCAAAAATACCATCGGCAAACCGGTTTCGTTTTCGGGAATCTGGTACAATACATTGGCATGGTCTACATGGGCGGTGTTGCCTGCGCGCGTGGAATCCAACCAGTTGGTGGTCGAATCGAATTCACCTGCAACCGGTTCCGTCACGACGCCGCCTGAGGAAAACATTCCTTGTTCAGCAATCTCGAGCATATGATCCTCGTTATTCGAGGCGTTTGATCCCGCCAATCCTTTGGCCCGCTCCAGCATAACGGCATATTCCTCAGAAGTAACTTCCCTGTCTGAATCAAACAGATTATTCCCCACGCCTACAATAATGCCATTTTGATAGGCATATGCTGCATAGCGGTCCGCCCACTCGGGAATGTCGGTAAATGGGTGCTGAGCCATGGCTGAAAGTGCTTCATCCTCTTTGCCAATAGCCTGAATAATCGTTACAAGCGCCTCAGCCCTGGTCTGGGAAGCCGCCAATACGCCTACATTGGGCATCACAAATGAAAAAGTACACATGATTGCGAGTGCAGCTAATAAAATTCTCTTTTTCATCGTTTTCACTCCTTTCTTATTGAATTGAATCATGTATTTTCCGTCCATGTAGCATTTGCACAAATGCCGGATCATAGTGGTTGACAATCTCACTATGTCCAATGTCCAGCTTTGCAATTTCCGCCATATCCTCAACCGTTAGCTCGAAATCCCAAATATCCAAATTTTGCTGCATTCTCTCTTTGTGAACAGACTTTGGAATAACAACAACTCCACGTTGTACATTCCATCTCAGCGCTACCTGCGCAGCGCTTTTTCCATACTTTTCCCCTATTCTGCTTAAAATCGGATGGGTAAAAATCCTGTGCTTGCCTTCCGCAAAAGGGCCCCAAGCTTCAGGAACAACACCATATGACTTCATTAAGTCAAGGGCTTTTGGTTGCTGAAAAAACGGATGCAATTCGACCTGGTTCACCATCGGCGTAATTTCAACCGTTTCACAAAAATCAGCAAGACGTTCCGGATAAAAGTTGCATACGCCAATTGCTTTTAGTCCACCTATTTTATAGGCTTCTTCCATAGCGCGGTAGGCCCCGATATAATCGCCCATGGGCTGATGAATGAGATATAGGTCGATATAATCGAGTCCCAATTTCTCAAGAGATGTTTGAATCGCCTGTTTGGCGCCCTCGTAGCTGGCGTCCTGTACCCAAAGTTTGGTTGTAATGAACAATTCCTCTCTTGGGACGCCACACTTTTTGATTGCGTGACCAACCGCCTCCTCGTTCATATAGGAAGCTGCCGTATCAATCAAGCGGTAGCCGATTTCAATCGCGTCAAGCACTGCCTGCTCACACTGTTTTGCGTCTGATACCTGAAAAACCCCAAAACCCTCTTGCGGCATTTGGATTCCGTTATTGAGCGTTATCCATTCCATTTTGTACTCCTCCTTTAAGATTTCTAAAGTGACTTCGTTCGAGTGCCATAACGAACTTTATTCAAGACGACACGATTCTGTAACGCTAAAAAAAGATCATTTTACCCACCGGATCAAGATCGCGCGGAGGTGTGTACGTAAAGCTCAGCCCCCTTTTTATTTCTTTCGTTTTCTTCGGTTTTATTGTAGTACGGAAAAAACAGAAACAGAAGTATCGTTTAGTTCATCAGCATAAACCAAAAGGTTAGAACAAAGAAACGCTTATTCGGAATAAAACCGAAATAAGCGTTCATGCAAAAATCTTAAATTAGGGAGTAAACGACGCGATTCTTTCAGACTGGAATCAACCCCTCGATCATTCCGACTAGACGCCTATGAACCCCCTGCAATCGTTTTTTCTTTTACTTCAGATATAAACGGAAAAACGCCTCGATTTTATCGAAAGGAATGATGTCAACCCTATCATAGAGGTCTGTGTGTACAGCGCCCGGTATAATCATAAGCTCTTTATTATTCCCCTTTAGTTTTTTAAACGCATCCTCGCTAAAATAACGTGAATGCGCCTTTTCTCCGTGAATGATCAGTACGGCGCTGCGAATTTCATTGCTATAACATAAAATAGGCATATTGATAAATGAAAGCGCCGACGTGACATTCCATCCATCGTTCGAATTAAGTGAACGCTTGTGATACCCCCGTTGCGTTTTATAATAGTCATAGTAATCTTTGACAAAAAAAGGAGCATCACCCGGAAGCGGGTCGACCACTCCGCCAGCTCTCGCGTAACTTCCCTCTTTGTAATCTGCAATGCGCTGCGCATTCAGCGTTTTCCGAAGTTCATAGCGGGCGTTTTCATCCATCTCGTCAAAATAGCCATTCGCATTCACCCGACTCATATCATACATTGTCGAGGTAACCGTCGCTTTGATACGCGTATCCATTGCCGCGGTATTCAGAGCCATTCCTCCCCATCCGCAAATTCCAAGGATTCCAATGCGTTCCGGGTCAATATTATCCTGTACAGACAGAAAATCAACTGCTGCGGAAAAATCCTCCGTATTGATATCCGGTGAAGCCACATAGCGAGGCTCTCCGCCGCTTTCGCCCGTATATGACGGGTCAAACGCCATCGTAACAAACCCACGTTCCGCCATGGTTTGCGCATACAATCCAGAAGCTTGTTCCTTGACCGCTCCAAATGGACCTGCTACTGCAATCGCCGCCAGTTTTCCCGTCACATTTTTGGGTTCATATATATCTGCCGCAAGGGTAATCCCATAGCGATTATGAAACGTTACTTTGCGATGATTGACTTTGTCACTTTTTGGAAAAACCTTATCCCATTCCGGTACGAATATCTTTTCCATTTCGGCTTTATCGAACATTTTTTTATCTCCATCCTTTCTTTTTTATTCATCAGCAAGAAAATTTTAATGATTTGATTGATTTTCACTCTATGAAGTCCCCTTAAACGAGTTCTCTTACGATCCTTCAATATGAAAAACCAAATTTCTGTTTTTCTTTAGGATATGGGATTCTCATCTTCTTCATAGATTTTTTCTAAAATTTCTGAAAAGAAATGGATTTGGATAGAACCAGTCTTCCCCACTAACCGTACAATTTGAAATCCAGTCATCAATTTTTTCTTAAACGGCTTTGGAGATACCCATTCCTTTTATTTCAGCTTTCCATACTCTTCCTCTGAAACCGGTTCCAACCATTCATTCGACGTGTTCTCTCCGGGAACTTCTATGGCCACATGAACGAACCAGCTGTCTTTTGCCGCTCCATGCCAATGCTTCACGCCTGTTGGAATCGCAACCACATCTCCCGCATGAAGTTCCTGCGCTTCCTTGCCCCATTCCTGATACCAACCGCGTCCTCCTGTAACCAGTAAAATCTGACCGCCGCCTTGATCCCCATGATGGATGTGCCAATTATTCCGGCAGCCCGGTTCAAATGTTACATTTGCAACGCCCACTCCCGCCAGACTCGTCAACATCGCTAAATAAGATTGCCCAATAAAATACTCTCCATAAGGGTTTGGGACGCCCTTTTCAAAAATGGTTCCATATTCCAATTCTTTCATTACGAAAATCCCCTTTCATTACTATTGGTTTACTTTATTCAAATCACTCATATTGCCGTGTATTCCGTATACAACGACGCATAAGAATATCTCTCGAAACTTTTCCTGTTACTCTTTCTTTATTTCTTGAAGAATAAAATCCAATCGGTCCAACAACTGCTGCTGAACGTGAATCTCGTTTAATAATTGGGCCCTACGTTTTCGTAAAATTTTCACTTTTTCTTCTTTCGTTTTCGTCTCGTCATTTGCCAATTGCGTTATTTTTTCCAATGTCCCCTCCAGCTTTCTCCAAAATGCATGCCCAGAGTGAAAGCGACGCATACTTTTTTACGCCCACATTATAAACTTTCCTTCTATCCAATATCAAATACTTAATTTCTATGGATTTCTTATACCAAAAAAGCATTTCATGTGTTCGATGAACTTTGCAGTCGCTAAACTAAATGGCTGCTGTTTCTTCCACACAAATACGCAATCGGCCGTTAATTCCGGATATAATGGTCGATAAGTAATTTTTTCCTGATCCCAAAAGGGAATCGCGCCTTCGAGCACTAAAGAATATCCTAATCCTTTATGAACCATCATTGCGCCATTCGTACTTAAATTACTGGTAAACTGGATCCGAATATTCGAAAATGAATCCCCAAACCAATTCAGCAACTCATTCTGGACATTTAATCTTCTAGGAAGAATGACTGGAA
>CALXSZ010000108.1 GCA_944391275.1 uncultured Syntrophomonadaceae bacterium | reverse complement strand
CTTCTTCTTTTAAAATGACGCTAAATCCTCCACAGGCTTCCAAAATCCCTTTTTCCACTTGATTTAAATCCCGTATCCCTTGTTTGCGCAATTCCTGCATCAAATCATCTACATTGAACATTTCACGGCGAAGATTTTCTCGAATAATACAACCATTCTCGATTAATACTTTTGGTACTCCGCTAATCCAACTCGATATCTTCGCATTTTTTAATGCAATAAAACTAACAAAATACTCTAAAGCAGCAAAAGTCGCTAAAACCGCTATCCCTTCATAAACTGGAATACTCTGATCCAAAGCGATAGCAACAACGGTATGTCCTACTCCCACCATGACAACAAAATCAAAAGGCCCCAGTTCTCCCAGGGCCCTTTTACCTAAGACTCTTACCATCACCATCGCCATAAAGTACATACCTACTGCGCGAATGACAAACTCAATCACAGATGCAACGCCCCTTTTCTTTTGAACATCTGCCTTTAGTTTCCGCATTCTTTAAGAAGTTTATGCTTCTGTCTAATCGTCTTTTGCCTGCTCTTCCATTCGTTGCAATAGGTCGTCATACTCTGCTTGTAGTTTTGTAAGTTCATCCGCTAAATTTAAAGCAACCAACACCGCAATTCGAGAGCGGCTTAAGTAAGCATTATTTTGACGAATTTCCTGCATTTTACGATCCACATAATTCGCTAAGAGCAGCATATAATCGTCTTTTTCTTCACTGGATAAAATATAATCTTCATCCATGATCCGCACCCGAACCTGATTTACTGGCTTTTCCATTATATTTTCAGCTCCCTTAATCGGGTATACTCACCATTTTATTTGTATTATACCACAGGTATTTATTTTTTTCTCCTTTATTTAATAATTTCGTTTATTTCCGATTTTTTTTTTTAATTTTATGCTATAATTCTGTGTATTCTTAACCCGTTAGAAATAAGAAAGGAACGGACGCTTATGTTTGAAGAACCGCTTACCCTATTCTTTATTTGCGCGGCCGTTTTTTTTGCCGGTCTCGTTGATTCAATCGCCGGAGGAGGCGGATTAATATCCCTTCCGGCTTATTTATTTGTCGGAATTCCTCCTCACATTGCTTATGGATGCAATAAATTCGCTTCTTCGTGTGGAACGACTTTAGCAACTTTACGTTTCTTAAAAAACGGCGTACTGGATCTTAAGATCTCTTTGATCGCCGCTGCCAGTTCATTCATTGGTTCAGCCATCGCCGCCCAAATTGTTTTAGCTCTTGATGAACAAACTTTAAAGAAAATCCTGGTCATCCTATTACCGATTGCCGCTTTTATTCTTTTATTCAAAGTACGTAAAACTCAAACAAAACCAAGTTTCGATGTTCCTGTAAAAAAACGAATCTTCCAAGGAAGCGTTGTTGGCATTCTATTAGGATTATACGATGGTATTTTCGGTCCCGGAACAGGAACTTTTGCGATTCTTGCTTTTACAGGTTTGATGGGCTACGAGCTAAGGACAGCTTCCGGAAATGCCAAAATGCTCAATTTAGCCTCCAACTATGCTTCTGCGATCACTTTTATGATTGCAGGTACCGTCGATTATTCATTGGCCATTCCAGCCGCCGTTAGTTGTATTGCAGGAAACTATATTGGCGCAGGTTTGGCCATTCATAAGGGAGCACGGTTTATTCGTCCTGTCATGATTGGCGTTTTGATATTTCTGATGCTAAAAATTGTGTGGGACATGGCGTCCGGCGTCTAAAAACAAAATTTTGTTTGACGTTTTTGATTTCTTAAACGATAAACTTTCCAAAATTAGAATTTCATTCTGAACATATCGGAACGAATAGAAACAAAAATTCTTTTCGCCACGCTCCAAAATCATCTAAAATTGCTCGGAATATTGATTATGCTACATAAAATTTTGTTAAAAACTAATTTTTAATATTCAATTGATTTCTTATTTCCTGTTTAACCGCAAAAGCGATTCATCCGATATCAAAAGCAGCAACAAAATCACATATTGTAAAAATCCTTTCCATTATTGACGCTTTTTGAAAAAGAGTGGTACAATAATTGAAATTATTTTTTAGCAACTTTAAAATAAGTGCTTTTTAAACTTTGGCAAGAAAGGAACAAAGATCATGGACAAAAAAAATATCGATTGGGAAAATCTTGGCTTTAGTTATCAACCAACAGACCTGCGGTTTGTTGCCAATTACAAAAACGGCGCTTGGGATGAGGGCGCGCTTATAGCCGATCCGACTGTAACGATCAGCGAATGCGCCGGCGTACTTCAATATGCGCAAACCTGTTTTGAGGGTTTAAAAGCTTATACAACGGAAGACGGTCATATTGTGGCCTTTCGCCCGGATTTAAATGCTGAACGCATGGAAAACTCTTGTAAACGACTGGAAATGCCTGTTTATCCAAAAGAAAAATTTGTGGAAGCCGTCGTTGAAACCGTTAAAGCCAACGCAGCCTATGTCCCGCCTTACGGTTCCGGTGCTTCTTTGTATATTCGTCCGTATATGTTTGGCAGCAGCGCCGTTATTGGCGTAAAACCGGCCGATGAATATCAATTCCGTATTTTTACCACTCCTGTCGGTCCATATTTTAAAGGAGGCGCAAAACCGATCACAGTGAAAATTTCAGATTTTGATCGTGCAGCCCCTCATGGAACCGGACATATTAAAGCTGGCCTGAATTATGCCATGAGTCTCTATCCGATTGTTTTGGCTCATCAAGAAGGATTTGATGAAAATATTTACTTAGATGCAGCCACCCGTACAAAAATTGAAGAGACCGGCGGAGCCAATATTATTTTCGTAACAAAAGACCAAAAAGTTATAACGCCTAAATCCAATAGCATTCTTCCTTCGATCACGCGTCGTTCCCTCATGTATGTTGCAAAAGAGTACTTAGGTTTGGAAACAGAAGAACGCGAAATTTTATTGGAAGAAGTGAAAGATTTTGCCGAATGCGGCTTATGCGGCACGGCTGCCGTCATTTCACCTGTGGGATGTATTGTTGATCACGACAAAGAAATTCGTTTCCCCAGCGGTATGGAAAAAATGGGTCCGATTATTCAAAAATTATACGATACTTTAACCGGTATTCAAATGGGACGTTTACCAGCTCCAGAAGGATGGGTAAAAACGATTTTGTAGTCCATTTAGGAGAAAACATATTTAAACACTCGTTCTTTCGAATAAAACATTGATAATTTTATTCGATCTTAACAACCAAATCCATCAAACACCATTAAAATAAAAAAGCTTCGAAGGAGATCTTCGAAGCTTTTTTTACGTTACAGTTAAGAAATTTTGTTTTTTATAATCATAAAAACATGAAAGTTTATTTGCCCAGTTTTCTTTGGAAGTATTTCACCAATTCTACTACGAGCATTCCGCCTGTTCCCAACAAAATCGCTAAGAAATATTCTTTAAAAGAAATCGGCGTAAAATCAAAAGCATTTGCCAAGAATGGAACTTCACAAACTAATGTCGTAACAATGAAACTGCCGATAGCCGCCAAATTGAGGACTTTATTAGAATATTTGATACGGAAAATGCTTCCTCGCAAGCTACGCATATTATAGCTGTGGAAAATCTCCGCCATAGACATGGTCAAAAAGGCCATCGTTATTCCATGCGCACTCTCTCCGATTCCCCAAAATCCGAATTCAATATAATGTCCGACAAAGAAAGAGGCAAGCACCAATACAGCTACGGTTAATCCCTGGTAAGCAATATCAAAACCCATTCCTCCGGAAAAGATGCCAGCCTTCGCTTCTCTAGGCGGACGTTTCATCACATTTCCTTCCGCACGTTCCATTCCTAACGCTAAGGCCGGAAATGTATCTGTAATGAGATTAATCCACAGTAAATGAACTGGATGTAGAATAGTAAATCCCATTAAAGTTGCTGTAAAAACGCTAATAACTTCACTCATATTCGCGCCCAACAAAAATTGGATCACTTTGCGAATATTATCATAAATGCGACGTCCTTCTTCAACTGCTCCAACAATCGTAGCAAAATTGTCATCTGCCAATACCATGTCCGCTACATTTTTGGTTACATCCGTTCCGGTGATGCCCATGCCGATCCCAATATCAGCTGATTTGATCGACGGCGCATCATTCACACCGTCGCCAGTCATGGCAGTAACATACCCTGCGTCTTTCCATGCATTAACAATTCGTGTTTTATGTTCCGGTTGTACCCGAGCATAAACCGAAATATCCTGAAACTTCTGTTTAAACTCTTCATCGCTCATTCCATTCAGTTCAGAACCCGTTAAAGCATTCGCACGATCGGTTATAATCCCTAACTCCTTGGCAATAGCAATTGCTGTGTCAATATGATCCCCCGTGATCATAATCGGACGAACGCCGGCTTGTTTACACTGGATAATCGCATCCTTCACCTCTGGACGAACCGGATCAATCATTCCGGTCAAGCCTACAAAACACAAATTTTGTTCCAAAAATTCTGGTTCATAGGAATCCGGCTGTTTTTCCCAGACACGTTGCGCACAAGCCAATGTCCGCAAAGCTTTGTTTGCCATGGCTCGATTCGCCGCCACAATTTGTTCCCGATATTCTTCAGTCATGGGAACGGCTTTTCCCTCTTTTAGATAGAAAGTACATTGATCTAAAATAACATCCGGCGCGCCTTTAGTATACTGAATATAGGTTCCATCCTCTTTTTTATGCACAGTTGACATCATTTTTCGTGACGAATCGAACGGCGCTTCTCCACAGCGCGGGAGAGTTTGTTTTAAATGATTTTTATTCATTCCCAGTTGATTCGCCCAAACCACCAACGCCGCCTCCGTTGGTTCTCCGGTTACGGACTCGTCCGTTCCAAGTTCCGCATCGCAACACAAAGCCATTGCGGAAGCCAATAATTTTTCATCTTCTCCAAAGAAGTCAACAACGGTCATTTTATTTTGCGTGAGGGTTCCGGTTTTATCCGAACAGATAATTTGAGCGCACCCCAATGTTTCTACAGCCGTCAATCGTCGAATGATGGCGTTTCGTTTGGACATATTGGTAACGCCAATGGACAGCACGACTGTTACGACCGCAGCTAATCCTTCGGGAATAGCCGCTACCGCTAATGAAACGGCTACCATAAAGGAATCCAGTACAACTTCAAAGTTTAATCCGCCGGCTCGAAAGATTTGTACGGCAAAAATAACGGCACAGATCACTAGTATGAGCCAAGTTAACGTTTTGGACAATTGACTTAACTTAATCTGCAAAGGCGTCTGTCCGGCTTGGGCTTGGGCCAAAGCATCTGCAATTTTTCCCATTTCCGTGTTCATTCCGGTATTTGTAATAACGGCTTTTCCACGCCCATAAACAACCGTCG
>CALXSZ010000107.1 GCA_944391275.1 uncultured Syntrophomonadaceae bacterium | reverse complement strand
AGCCAAGGAAGGATCCGGTTACAAGTTAATCCAAACCGACTCGATTTACGCTGAATACCTTCCTTTGGTCCAAGCCATGGATATGAGCGAATGGGATGAATATTTAACCAATTTACAGTAACTAAATTTGACAAAATTTTTTGACTTGTTTCATCTAAAATAATCTATGGATACAAACGCTAAGCGGTATGCTGCTTTCACGATAGGCGGCATACCGCTTATTTTATGGCCAGATTTTTCGTCCATTCTCCGCCGCCTTTTAGCGTTTAAATGTTGTGTATGATCGATCTATTACCCAAAGGCTTACTTAAACGAAAAGTTCCCACTTCCCTATAGAAAAACCTTTCTCTTCCTATGAAGCAAAAATAAAGCAAACAACGGCAATTTTTTGGCTTCTTCGTCTTTGTTCATGTAATCGGAGACATCGGGATGTATTGATGGCTCGTTATCAAATTTACGCTTCAAACGCGTCATCTTCCTGGAAAATACTTGTTTTTCTTCTCGTTTTTATTATAATAAAAGTAGTAAAAACATTTAAAACGTTTTGGCAAAATCGAATAGGAGGGATTTTTTTATGAAAAAAGATTTAGGAATAAAACCCTATTTGTTTCCAATGCCCGTTCTTATGATCTCCACCTATGGCGATAACGATACCGTTAACGTTATGAATATGGCTTGGGGTGGAATTTGCGCGGAAAATATGGTATCTTTAAATATTAGCGAAAAACACAAAACCGCGGAAAATATCAAAAAGCGCCGCGCTTTTACCTTAAGTATCGCAGATATCCCACATATTGAAGCAGCGGATTTTTTTGGAATTGCCAGCGGAAATAAAATGCCGGACAAATTTGAACGTACGGGTTTAACCGCCACAAAGAGTCAAAAAGTCGATGCGCCTATTGTAGATGAATTTCCCCTCACACTCGAATGCAAAGTGGTTGAAATCAAGAACGAGCTATACGGGTTCCATGTTATTGGTGAAATTGTCGGTGTTTTGGCGGACGAATCCGTTCTGGATGAAAAAGGGAAAGTTGACCCCACGAAATTGAACGCCTTTGTTTTTGATCAATTCCAAAACGGTTATTATGCAATTGGTGAAAAAGTAGGGCAGGCTTGGCATACGGGCGTTCCTTTGATGAAGAAATGATAAAAACAAAAACACGGAGCAGCGACATTTTGTCTCCGCTCCGTATTTTTTATCATCGCTATTGCATCAAATATGCATTTTTCAATTCTCTTATTTCCTATTGTATAACGCCTCGTTTGGCATGATCCTCTCTATTCTCCAATAACTTAAAACATTTACCTTTCTTATCCAATCATCTAATTAACGCTCCGCTATTTTGTTCGTCTTTTTGTTTCGTCTAAAAATAAAAAAAGCCTGAATATATAATACCCAGGCTTTTATGGTTTATTTTCTTTTTCCTTTCTTTACCGGCCGTTTGCGACCAAAACCTTTATTTTTTAAATCGTACCAAATCTGGCTGGCAATAAAGATGGATGAATAACACCCAATAATAAAACCTAAAATCATCACCAATACGAAGTATTTTATGCTGCTTCCCCCGAGAAAGAACAATGTAATGAGCGGAAAGAGCGAAGTTAATACCGTATTAATCGAACGATTTAACGTTTGCGAAACGCTTCGATTCACGGTAAGATCCAACGCATCTTGCCGACGCAATTTGACGTTTTCCCGAATACGATCAAATATAACAATGGTATCGTTAATCGAATAACCAACTACTGTCAGAATCCCAGCAATAAAAGATGAACTCACCTCAAATTGAAAAATGGAAAAAACACCAATAACAATTATCACATTGTGCAAAATGCCAATAACGGCGGCAACGCCATACGTAATTTCAAAGCGGAAACTGATGTAAACCAACATCAACAAAGCCGCTATTAATACCGAATAGACCGCATTGCGCGTCAATTCGCTCCCAATTGCGGCGCCTACCGAATCAATACTCAATATTTCCGCCTCGGTATCTATTTCCTGTAGGTTTGCTACAAATTGGTCCATCTGTTCTTGCGTCAATTCTTCGGTACGAACATAATAATCTCCTTCGCTTTCCTGAATTTCCGCTCCGGAAGTAACGCCGATATCGGACAATACATTACGAATGGTTTCGGTATGCGATTGTTCGGATAAATGCACTTGCATAACCGTTCCGCCCTTAAAATCAATCCCAACGTTCAATCCTTTCACAAAAAAAGCAATTATACTGACAAGAATAAGAACGCCGGAAAAGCAATAAGCGAATTTGCGTTTATTTGTAAATTGAAAAATCATGTTTTTACCCCCCTTAAGCCCCAAACAGCTTGGTATTTGAACTAACCCGCGCCATGAGGTTTAGTAAGAAGCGAGTAAAAGTCAACGCAATCAGGACGCTGGCTACAATTCCAATGGATAACGTAACAGCAAATCCTCGAATAGGTCCTGATCCAAAGTACATTAAAACAATCGCCGTAATAAGGGTTGTTAAATTTGCATCAAAAATCGTCCAGCTGGCATGCTTAAAGGAAGCCTCAACAGAAGCGCGTAGGGATTTCCCACTGCGCAGTTCCTCTTTCAGCCGCTCATAAATAATGACGTTGGCGTCCACGGCCATGCCCACGGATAAGGCAAAGCCGGCAATCCCAGGCAACGTTAGCACCGATCCCAACAAAATCATACAGCCTAAAACGACTAAAGAGTATAAAATTAAAGAAATATCCGCTACAATACCCGGTAAACGATAATAAAAAATCATAAAAGCCAATATCAGCAAAAGCCCGATTGCGCTGGCCTGGAGACTTTTTTCCAAGGAATCCGCTCCTAAAGTCGGTCCGACGGTCCTTTTTTCTAATATCTGGAAGCTGACCGGAAGCGCGCCGGAACGAAGCAGCATTGCCAGATTATTGGCTTCTTCCGCACTGAATGAACCTTCAATGATGCACTGTCCGCCTTCAATCACTTCATTCACAATCGGCGCGCTGATGATTTCATCATCCAATACAATCAATAGGGCTTTTCCGACATTATCTTGGGTAGCCTGTTCAAACAGAAGCGCTCCTTCTTCATCAAATTCCAAGTTGATAATGGCGTCATTGGCTCCGCTTCTCATAGCCGCTTGAGCGTCTTTTAAATGTTCCCCCGTTAGCAAAACATTGCCTTCCTCATCCCAGAATTCCAATTGAGCGGTATTCCGAATAATATTAACGGCTTCCTCCGGATCATCCACCCCTGCAATTTCCACAACAATACGATCCGCCCCCTGCGCGTAAATCGTCGGTTCGGATACCCCTAAACGATCGACTCTTTCGCGAATAATTCCAATAGATTTGGTGATGGTATCGTCGGTGACTTCCGCCCCGCTGCTTTCATCCGCCTGCAAGACAACATGCAAACCGCCCTGCAAATCTAATCCCAGATTCAAATTTTGTGAAATTGGCTTCCACGCAAAAACGCCGATTAAAACGACTACAATCACCGTTCCCACAAAGGTCGCCAAACTAGCACCCTTTCCCAATGCCAGTCCCTCCTTTAATCGTATACCCTGTCATGGTTGGCAGATCTTTTTCCATTCTCGCGTATAAAAATATTTTTCCTAAAATCTATACGTTCGTTTAAAAAGCTTCGCTTATCCCTCTATTTTCTTCTCATCATGATCTTCTTTTACTTCCACTTTTCCCGAAATCGCACGAATTGAAAACTCCATTTCCACTTGATCGGCTACTTTAAGAAAAACGGTATCCTCCTGTAACCGGGACACTTCGCCATACAATCCGCCAACAGTTAATACACGATCTCCAGGCTTTAACCCTTGAATCATTTCGCGATGTCGCTTGTC
This sequence comes from uncultured Syntrophomonadaceae bacterium, assembly GCA_944391275.1. Classification (GTDB taxonomy): domain Bacteria; phylum Bacillota; class Syntrophomonadia; order Syntrophomonadales; family Syntrophomonadaceae; genus CALXSZ01. Next base: position 6,542 of record CALXSZ010000107.1, on the reverse strand, counting down.
CTGCGTCTTGCGTGGTAAATGTATTAAAACATAGTACATTCCCACGATAAACACGACATAAATTGCAATTGATATCCAGTTATTCATTTATTCTCTCCTTTTCATTTTCTTTTGTTTTGAATTTTCCTTATTTTTTATTTTACCATGAATAAGATAACATGGATAAGTTTTCTTGGGTTTCCTAATAAATTCTTTCGTCTTTTCGAAATGGTCGGACAGATTGATAAAATGCTTTTCGAAATTCCAAAAAACGCTCTTCTTGAATAGCTTGGCGTATATCCTTCATTAAATTCAATAAAAAGTAAAGATTATGATAGCTGATCAAACGATGCGCTAAAATTTCCTCTGCTTTTATAAGATGCCGCAGATAAGCTCGGCTATAATTCCGGCAAACAGAGCAATAGCAAGCTTCGTCCAATGGAGCGAAATCCTCTGCATATTTCGCGTTACGCATCACAATTTTCCCCGTATGCGTAAAAGCCGTTCCATGCCGTGCAATGCGGGTCGGAAGAACACAATCAAACATATCAATCCCATGGTAAACGCCTTCAACAAGGTCTTCCGGCGCGCCGACCCCCATCAGATAGCGCGCTTTATCTTGTGGAAGCAACGGATGTAAATACGCTAAAGTTTGATACATCTCTTCTTTGGATTCCCCAACGCTTAAGCCCCCAATGGCATAACCCGGAAAATCAATGTCCACAATTTCCTCGGCGCTACGCGTACGCAGATCTTCAAACAAATTTCCTTGTATAATACCAAATAACGCTTGATCTTCCCGTGTATGGGCGGCTTTGCATCTTTTCGCCCAGGCTGTCGTCCGTTCAACAGCCAATTTGGCTTCTTCATAGCGGCTAGGAATCGGCGTGCAAACATCAAAACACATCGCAATGTCCGCTCCAAGCTGCTGCTCAATCTCCATCACTTTTTCCGGCGTAAAGAAGTGCTTTGACCCATCAATATGAGAAGAAAATAATACCCCTTCATCCGTCATTTTCCGTAATCCAGCTAAACTAAAAACTTGAAATCCTCCGCTATCGGTTAACATCCCCCGTTTCCAGTTCATAAATCTGTGGAGTCCCCCGGCTTTCGCAATAAGATCCGCCCCAGGTCTTAGGTAAAGATGATACGTATTGGCCAAAATAATCCCTGCGCCCACTTCTTCCAAATCTTCAGGCGTCAACGCTTTGACGGTTGCTTGCGTCCCTACCGGCATAAACATTGGAGTCGGAAAAGTCCCGTGCCAAGTATGAATTTCGCCTAAACGCGCATGGCTTCTTGAATCGGTTTTTTGGAGTATAAACTGATACATGGCTCATCCTTTTTTTATACTAAAAAATTTTTTTATAGATTTAATGTATCCATATTTTTTCTCGTAACTTTGGCATTGTATCAAACTTTCGTTACGATTGCAAGGGATCGCCCCATATTTTACACCCAATTTCCCATTTTATTGAACACCTTTGGTAAACAGAATAATAAAAGATTCAAAATACTCATGCCCGCAAGCATGAAAGCGACGGATTATCCCACCAGGATAATCCATGGAGCGTACCAACCTCTGACCCGTCTTGCCCCCCACCGGCAAGCACTCAGTACCCCCGTGACAGGTCAGCAGCGCCCCCGATACGCTACGCCACCCTCTAAACAACAAAAAAAGCGGCCCCAGTTGACCGCAACGTCTTGTAATATTCCCTATGATAGAGTAAGATAATCCCATCAAGATAAATAGAGACAGGATATAAGGTGCACCAACACCCCTATGCAGGCGAAGTACCCTCCCACACAATAGCATTTTGCTACGCCTTTTCTCATTATAGTTGCTTTGTGCGTATTTTACAATGCTGTTATAATGGACTTTATATCGTTACTTCAATGCGGTGGAGGGATAATTCACCTTGCACCGCTTTTATTTATCTCGGCATGAACCCAAAGGGGCCGGGATTGTCCCCCCCCCCGGCAGGCCGCCTGTCGAAGATGTTGTACACAAACCCTAAAGTATTATATAAAGAAAGGAATGTGTCATGAAGAAATGTAAACGGATTATAGGCATCCTGCTGGCCATTATTATGCTGGCTGGCAATATTCCGGCCGCATATGCGTCCGATCCCAGCGAAGCACTAAACGGGCAGAGTGGCAAGTGGGCTGATTTTAACGAAGATATTTATGATACGGTCGTTTCTATTAGCACAGTAAAAAACGCCAGTGTAAATGGATTTGAGTGGCCGTCCAGTGGCACAATGTTGCTCAAAGTGTCGAGTTCCACCTATACATTGACAGGTAGTAAACCCAATTGTATAGGCATCACCATTCCTGCCGGTCTGGTTGTGGATATTTACAAGTATTATCAAGCTGCGGGAATGACGGAACCTGTTTATGAGCTGCTCGGTCATATTGATACTACCGATGGAAAGGCTTATACCATCAGCGCAAGTACTAACACTTCAACCAGTCCCAATGTGAAACGCTGGAATGATGTTCTTAAAAATTATACTCCTGGAACTCCATCCAGTAATTACTCGAACAATTATACAGATGTTCCTTCTGACAAGTGGTATTATCATCCTATCATGACGTTAACCGAAGGCGGCCTATTAAATGGCTATGGTGGCGGTTTGTTCGGCCCAAATGACCCGCTTACGAAAGGGCAGGTGGAAATTGTTAACATTAAATTGATTGGCAATTCCCCGAGTGGATACGGGAAGGACAACGATGTTGCATCCCGTGCGTATGCGGCAATTTTATATATCGATAGGCTCAATGCCAAAGATGGTACAAGCGAAAGAGTCTATCTGACTGAACATGAGAAGGCGCTGGTAGGTGATGCCGAGGGCTTGACTTTCCCGCACCATGTTAACGGCCGTACGGTTATGTGGAGAGGCGTTTATGATAGCTGGAGAGCAAGTTTGAATACAGGTAAAACCATTCACTATATCTCGTCTATCGATGAACTGTCTGATGCCGATGACATTCGCCGTTGGATTGATGAAAATTGGGAAGAGATGGCGGATATTTTGCACACCAACGCTCCTACCATCGGTGGAAAGCCTGATAACCGCACGGTCAAGGAAAAAACGGTTGATGTTTGTGAAGAAGACGTTTGCCTTGCCTATAACTTGGGAATGATTGGCGGCGTGGATGGCAAGGGGACGTTCGACCCTTACGGTACTTTGACTCGAGGCCAGCTTGCTCAGATGCTGTATAACATGGGCTGGACTTATGAGGGGTGTTGTTCGTATACTGCTGAGCGCATCGAACAGATGAAAGAAATAAATCAACAGTACGAAGAACTGGGCCTTGAACCGCCGTATGAAATCCCTGACGAATACAAATAATTAAAACTTTGTCCCAATCCGAATTTGTGTTCCCGGCCATAGGCCAATGAATATTGTGTGAATACGTCCTATAAATATGCAGAGACGCTCAGAAAGGGGTGTCTCTGTTATTTTGTTTATAATAACGTTGTGTATATAGGTGAAAGGGTAAAGGTAAATATGAAAGTGCGGTGAAAGCGGATAGATGATATAAGGATCGTCCAATTATATTGGAATGATCCCCCATACGCAACATCAGAAAACTACCTACGCACTCCGGCCTGTGTCGTTTCTGATGCTTAGATATTTTCTCCAAGTTGACACAGCCTAAACAGGATAGCCCATCTGAGAGTGTAAACCGCACATAGCACAGGGAAAAGAGCCCTTGTAATGTAATGACGGGGGCTCCACACCAAAACACACAAGGGGTGCCCTCTCTAACCCTCGGCGTTGATGAGTTTACCCTTGTGTTGCAGCCGATTGACAAAATCAAAATCACGGAATGTCCCGAAATTTCAGAACAAATGATAACAACATTTCTGCAAAAGCCAAAACTCGCGGAACTGCTCGGAGAGATGAAACACACCACAAAGGTACAGGCGGGTTACACGTCAGGGTTGACCTTTGGAAACCAGCCCTGGCATTTTGCGATTAGCTGGAACGAAGATATACCTGCAATGGGGATTTGCTTCCACTTTTCATCTCACACATACGCCGCATTTAAGCAGGAGTAATAGCAGCAATTTCAAATTGAAATGAATATCGCAGAATTTCTCCACATGGTACAGGATGACATTTACACGACCCGATTATCTCGTATTGACTTAACCGCAGATTGTTTTTATTATTCATACAAGTTACTTCTCAACAGGCTGTTTTATCTGGATTTACTTTATGAGCGTTTGAAAGACGGTTCAATTCGGATAAGAACTGGAAAGACCATCAATCTGTACGTAATAGGTCCGCTATTGATAGGGATGGAGCCTATGAGACCTTTTACATCGGTTCTCGACGGGACAACTCTGATGGCTTTTTACAGTGCTACGAAAAAAATCAAGAGCAGATACAGACGATGGATTTCCGCTATGATGAAGCCTCGCAACATGAAAGTTGGGTGCAGTTTGAAGTGCCCTATCTCCATAACTACGCCCACCAGATGACAGAACAGTTGTTGTCCGGAAATATGACATCACAAGAGTTGCAACAATGGATTGCGAAGCCTATCAGTGACAGGTATTGTTTTGTCGATGCGCACACTGACGAGACAACAACATTTTCAGATGACTTAGTGGGCGTATCTTTAGGGACAAAAGCAACAGCATAGCGATACAAAAAAACGGTCCTTATCTGCTGCTGAACAAATAAAGCGCCATTCTTGGCTATATCTCTATGTCTTTGAGATAAACAACAAATCCGAACCCGCCCCCGATGGGGAACAAGTTTGGATCCCTGAAATTTCATTGACCGGGAAAGGAAAACCAGGTATACTTTTCACTACAGAATGATTTCCTTGTACCATGGCGGGATGACGTATCATCCGGCATGGCGGGAAAGCGAATGGCAAAAAAATTCTGTTTAGACGAGCCGCAAAATGTGTCGAAGCTCTCTAAAGCGCGGAAGTTTCTCAATCGGCGTAAACACCGCGGGTTATTTCTGCGCTTTCTGCGCGGCCGTCTTCCTTGCATCAATTCTGCAATTCGGTTTTACGGAACATCTCTTTCATCCTTTCGATTTTTTTCTTAATCATCACTCTCCTTTCCGATCCTCTAATAGTTCGTCTACGGTGACGCCGTAGAGCTTTGCAATTGCAGGAAGCATACTTGCTCTAGGTAGAGACCCACCCTGCTCCCTTTCCCAAAGGCATACAGCAGAATCGGAAATTCCAAGTCTGGCTCCAACCTCCCTTTGTGAAAGGCCTGCTTTTTCCCGATACTCCTTAAATTTCAAAATTTCACCCCCAAAATACTTAATATTACTTGACATTTTAGTCCACGCCACTTAATATTGAATTGTCAGGACAATAGAAAATGGTACAAGCCCAATATTAAGTGGGTCTTGTTTTTGTGGTCAAATCACTTAACAATATTAAGTATAAGACATGTCAAGCTTAATGTCAATCCCTTTTTCTTAATTTTATTAAGTGATTTTGAAAGGGACTTTATGGACATTTTTTATTTTCTTTCGCAGATCGATAAACTTTGTAGAGAACATAAAATAACAAAAGCGGAGTTTTATGAAAAAGCAGATATAACGGCTTCTGCGGTGTCTCAATGGAGAAAAGGGAAAACTGTTCCAGCAAAATCAACTGTACAAAGAATTGCAGATATATTTAGCGTAGAGGTTTCTGTTTTAACTGGAGAGCAAAAAATTCCCGCCCCCACACAAGGCGAGGACGGGATAGATGAGGCAGAAAAAAATCTTATCGATCTTTTTCGCCTTTTGCCGGATGATTTGAAAGAAGATCTTCTTGTTCAAATCGAAGCGTCTTTAAAGCGTCGCGGATTGCTTCCATAGCGACTTGGATCGCCTTTTCACGATCCGTGCTTTGCTTAATAAGCGTCAACAACTTTTTTTCAACCTTGTCCATGCGGTGGACCCCCCTTTTTATCATTTGAAGGGCATCCTTTTTTTACATATCATGAAAAATAATTATAAAAGCTCCATTTTTTTGCTTCAATGAAAAATGTAATAAGGAGGGGGAACTATAAAAAAAATTCGTTTTCGGAAAAGCTTTAAAATTTTGCCTGGGATTCGTCTGATACTCGGGAAAAAGAGCGCAGGGATCAGTATAGGCGGACGCTGGGGAGGAGTTTCCTTGAATCCAAAAAGCGGGGTGCATGCGCGAGTTTCTGCGCCGGGTACTGGTCTATCCTATACCCAAAAATTAGGAGGAAGTTCAAGCGGAAAAGCGCGTAATTCAGATTCTGGTGCAACTTCTTCCACGGTTCGGGGTTCCTTAAAAAAACCGATTCCGTGTAGAATCTGGTATATCGTCCTTGCTATCCTCTTTATCCTAAGCGGAATCGCTTACTTGCCCACAAGCCTTTCTACGGGATTTTTGACCGTGATCGTTGGGGGTGTAATGCTTTTTTTTACGGTTCGATCTCGAAGAAGGATACTGTCTCCTGAAAAAATTGAAATTCCTTCCGTTATCTACTCGAATCTTCCCACAGCTTCCAGCGACGGATTAGAATCCGTAGATCGTATGGAAGGGCATGCCTTTGAATA
>CALXSZ010000106.1 GCA_944391275.1 uncultured Syntrophomonadaceae bacterium | reverse complement strand
TACGCATTGGGGGCTTTCGGAAGCTTCTGAGGAAATCATTCGGCGCGCGCACGTGGTTTGCCCGGTAACGGCGGTTCAAAACCGTTATTCGATGATGGCCCGCTGGCATGAAGCGCTTTTTCCAGTGTTGGAAGAGCTGAACATTGGCTATGCAGCGTTTTCCCCTATGGCGAACGGTTTCTTAAGCGGAAAATACGGGAAGGATGCTTCATTTGAACCGGGAACGGATTACCGCAGCGCAATGCCGCAGTTTACGCCCCAGGCTGTGGAGCAAAATCAGGAGTTGCTCACAGAAATTCAGCGTATGGCGGAACGGAAAAATGCTACACCCGCTCAAATTTCTTTAGCCTGGATGCTGTGTAAAAAGCCGTGGATCGTACCCATTCCCGGAACCCGCAAGTTGGAGCGTTTACAAGAAAACGCAGGCGCCGCCGATATAGAATTGGAAGCATCCGAGGTAGCTGCATTGGATCGGGTGTTGGATACGGTTCCCATGTCTGAAGTATTTGGCGGAGCCAGGATCGTAAAAAATGAAAAAAGGAGATAATCAAGATGGAATATACAACCTTAAATAATGGAATCAACATGCCTATGCTAGGGATCGGAACGTTTTTATTAACGCCGGATGAGGCCGAACGTTCCGTTCGCAGCGCACTGGAAACGGGTTATCGTTTAATTGATACCGCTAACGCCTATGTTAATGAGAAGGCGGTTGGGCGCGCCATGAAAACGTCCGGACTGGACAGAGAGGATATTTTTTTGGAAACAAAACTGTGGCCATCTTTTTATGAACAGGCCGATGCGGTGGAAAAGACGCTGAAAAGGCTGGATACCGATTACGTGGATCTATTGCTGCTCCACCAACCAGCCGGCAATTATATCGCAGGATATCAACAGATGGAAAAAGCGTATCGGGAAGGCAAAGTTCGGGCCATCGGATTATCCAACTTCGACGAAACGCAGATCCAGGAAATTCTGGATATCTGTGAAGTGAAGCCGACGGTTTTGCAGACCGAAGTGCATCCCTACTCTCAGGAAAAAGCGATGAAGAACTTCCTAGCAGGGGAAAAGATCGCTATTCAAGCGTGGTATCCGCTGGGACATGGGGATTCTGCGCTTGTCGAGGAACCGCTATTTGCGCAATACGCCGCCAAATACGGCAAGAGCCGCGCACAGATCATTTTGCGTTGGCATATACAGGCCGGGCACATTGTCATTCCCGGTTCTAAAAATCCGGAACACATCCGCGATAATTTCGCCGTGTTTGACTTTACCCTGAAGGACGATGAAATGGCGGCGATTTCCGCTATGGACAAGCAAAAACGATACTATACCCGTACGCCGGAATTGTTGGAACAGTATGCAACGATGGTTCCGCCGGTAGACGAGCAAAAGTAAAATCGTTCCTCGGAAGTGGGCTTATAAGATAGAAGAGTTGCGGAAAGGGAAAACTTTATGAATGGAAACCCCTTCTTAAGGAATGTAAATGAACGGAAGGAATAATAAAAGAACGACCGCATCGGAGAATAGCTCAAGGAATGAATGGGAGGATGAGCTTTTGCTTGGGAATGGTCTGGGGTTGCATTTGTTCGAGATACCAGTGCGTCTTTGCGGAACGTACGATATGCGCTCGAGCTAGCGAGGACTCCAAGAAGTTTGCGAGACCGATATTTTCGGCGGATAAAACGCATAACTTATCCGGGCGGCCATTCTTTACTGAGAACCAAGGTCTTATTACCCGACATATCCAACATATTTTTCTGTACGTTGGCCGATATTCTTTGTTTTTAGTGGAGATATAGGGCCGTGTAAGGACGATATATGCATGCGGGGGAATTTTGACGGATGAATCATAGAAAAAGCATGATTCATCCGTCTTTTATTTTTATAAAAGGGAAAAAGTAAACCGGGCAGGTGCGTAAAGGCGTTTTGAAAAATGGGGGAAAGCAAGAGAGAGAAAAGTAAAAATTTGAAAAAATGGATGTATTTTACGTCTGTAAAAAGGACAGAATAGCATCAAAGGGGCGAAGGAGGCGGGTTGATGAAAATTTTCTTGGTCGGTACAGTTGCGATACTCTTTTTGCTATTTTTTCCGTGGTCCTTAAAAATCCGAGGAGATTTTCTCGTGGAACCCGATGAAAAGAAACATCATGTTTTTTTCTATGGGAAGGTTCAATATCTTTTTCTGCGGAAGCAAAAACAGTTTGATCAGTCTTTAAAGGATCAGGAAATCCTGGATTTGCTTTTTCAGATAAAAAAAAATCCGAAGAAAAAAGAGGGTAGGTTCTCCCGCAATCGCTTCCTTGTTTTTTTCCAAGATATAGGGAAAAATTTCCCTCGTTTGGTTATAAAAAAATTTGAATGGAAGACTTGTATAGGCGATGGAAACGCTGCGCATACGGCTCTGTATTGTGGAGTTTTATGGAGTTTGAAGGGCGCGGTCGTACAATGGATGAATCATCGGTTTCGGTTTTTTTCGCCCCGGATTGGCGTGACGCCGGAATACCGTAGCGCACGACTTCAAATGCATTTGGAATGTATAATTCGTCTTTGTTTCGTTCAAATTATTCGTATGACCGGTTGCTATTTGTTGGCAAGCAACAGGCAAAAATCGAAAAATAAGACAAAATGACAGGAGGAAAACGGATGACGACATCTCAAGAAGTGAATGGATCCAGCACGCATCCCATTGAAGGATTAATGAAAACAGCGATGGAAAGCATCAAACAAATGGTCGATGTGAACACGGTTATTGGAGACGCGGTAGAAACGAATGAAGGGACCGTAATTATTCCAGTATCCCAAGTGGGATGTGGATTTGCGGCTGGCGGTGGAGAATACAATTTTGTTAATCAACAGCAGCAGGCGCAGCCCTTTGCAGGAGGCAGCGGGGCGGGCGTTTCTGTGAAACCCGTTGGATTTTTAGTTGTTCGCGCGGATGATGTGCGACTAATTTCAGTGGAGGGAAATCAGGTTGCTGAGCGGGTAGTCGATTTGGCCCCGCAGATTATGGATAAAATTCAAGACATGTTGAAACAAAAAAATCAGGGGGCCAATCAAAACAATCCGGTAGCGGGACCGGGGGTTCCCATGCAGAATTAAATCTAAATCCTTTTTTAGGGAGATAAATTGGAAAAAGCAGATAATGAATTTTTTATCTGCTTTTTTTATAAGAGAACTCAAAGGAAAATAATGAGCGAACCCGCCATAAATTTCCGTCAATAGAACATTCAATGTTTCTTTCCCGAATAGAAATAGAGGAAGTTTTTATGGTGGATTAAATGATAAAATAGGATCGATCTCAGCATTTTTTGGAAAACATAAAAACTTTGGCTAAAACATCTGCGGACCTCTTGACATTTTTTACAGATCATGATAGTATCACCTAAAAACGATTTAACTAAAATAATTTAGATAAAATCATTGAAATAAAGAAATAAAGGGAAAAAAGGAGAATAGATATGGTGTTTGAAGAAGTACGTCGAATTATAGTAGATACGTTAGCGTGTGAAGAAGAACAAGTTAAAATGGAAACCTCTCTGGCCGAAGATTTGGATGCAGATTCCCTGTCGATTGTAGAATTAACTATGGCTTTAGAAGAACAATATGGCATTTCAATTGCAGATGAGGACGCCGCTCAGTTAAAGACGGTGGGAGATATTGTCAATTACATTGAAGAACATCAGAAGTAGGAAACGTTCATGATAAAAACGAATGGGTGGATGAGCGATTGCTTAAAGGGCAATCGCTCATCCATTGCTTAAATATTGTTTAAGAAAAAGGATAAGGTTTTTAAAGATTCAGCAAATAAGTTACTTGGGTTATTTTATAGAATGAATTGGATCCGGGGATAAGAAAGCGGGGGAAAAAATATTGTCAACGTTTGCAAAGCAAAAAGAAGAGGGAAATTTGGACTTCGACCGCGAGTTGCGTAACCATCAAATGGCAGACGGAGATTTGGAGCTTTCGATATGTCCGAAATGCAACGCGCAGTTTGCAAAAAAAGAATTAGCCGACAGACAGCATGTTTGTCCGAATTGCGGCTATCATTATCGAATTGGCGCGTATGATCGATTAAGAATCATATTAGACGCCGATTCCTTTGAGGAACTGGATGAAACGCTCCATTCGACCGACCCGTTGGATTTTCCGGGCTATCGTGAAAAATTGAATCAGATGCGAAAAAAAACCGGATTAGATGATGCGGTGGTAATGGCGGTAGGAACAATAAAAAATATTCCTGTGGTGGTTGTCGTATTAGATAGCCGGTTTTCTATGGGCAGCATGGGAGTTGTCGTTGGGGAAAAGATTACGCGGGCAGTAGAATATGCAGATGAGCAAAAACTGCCCCTATTAATCTTTTCTGCTAGTGGAGGAGCCCGGATGCAGGAAGGAATTTTTTCTTTGATGCAGATGGCGAAAACCAGCTCGGCTTTGGCTCGGTTTTCTGGGCATCGCGGGTTTTTTATTTCGATTTTAACCGATCCGACTATGGGCGGCGTTACGGCAAGTTTTGCTTCTTTAGGCGATATTATTTTGGCGGAACCAGGCGCATTGATCGGTTTTGCCGGTGCAAGGGTCATTGAACAGACCATTGGACAATCGCTTCCGGAGGGATTTCAACGTGCGGAATATTTAGAGGAGCATGGATTTATTGATGCGATTGTTCCCAGGCCGCAATTGCGTGATACATTGGCTCAATTGCTACTTCTTCACCAACCGAAACAGGAGGCCGTTTATGACTCGAACGAAGGATAATCAATATATTGCCTTGGCGCGTGCGATGGACCGCTTGAGCGTAACCGATTATATACAGGCTCTTTTTACCGATTTTTTTGAACAACATGGGGACCGTTTGTGTCGGGAAGATCCCAGTATTTTAGGAGGGATTGCTCGCTTCCATGGAATGCCGGTTACGGTCATTGGAACGCGAAAAGGGAAGAACTTAAGAGAACGTATTCGTTTTAATTTTGGCATGCCGAATCCAGAAGGGTATCGGAAAGCCAGACGTTTGATGAAACAGGCGGAGAAATTTCAGCGCCCGATTATTACTTTTATTGATACGCCCGGCGCTTATCCGGGGATCGAGGCGGAAGCTAGGGGACAAGGCGAAGCGATTGCTAAAAATATGATGAAGATGAGCCAATTAAAGGTCCCAATTATAACGGTTATTACGGGAGAAGGTAATAGCGGCGGCGCGCTGGGGTTAGCTGTAGCGGACTGGGTGGTTATGTTGTCTCATTCGGTTTTTTCTGTCTTATCACCCGAAGGGTTTGCGTCGATCTTATGGAAAGACGCCTCGCGCAGTACCGAAGCGTGTGAATTGATGAAATTAACGGCAAATGATTTATATGAAGCCGGTGTAATTGACGGGATTATCGAAGAACCAGCCGGCGGCGCGCAAGCCAATCCCGAACAAATGTATGCTCTCTTGGATCAGGCGCTGGCGTATTATCTGGAAGAATTGTCGCAAAAGCCTATAAACGATTTATTAGAAGAACGCTATGAAAAATTCCGGAAAATTGGTTTTGCGCTTGAATAGAGGGAGAATGAATGAGTGGAATTCGAATCAAGGGAACCGGTTTCAGCGTTCCTGAACATATTATAACAAACGAGTACTTGAGTCAGATTGTAGATACCAATGAAGAATGGATTTTAACGCGCACAGGAATTGAACATCGGCATCATCTGAGCAAAGAAAGTCATTCGGATTTATGTACTTGGGCGGCACGGATGGCTCTGAAAAATGCCGGTATTCAACCGGATGAAATTGGGGCGTGTATCGTTGCAACGCTGACGGCGGATGATTTGGTTCCGTCGGCCGCATGTGCTCTTCAGAGGGATTTAGGACTTCCCCAGGACAGTATTTGCTTTGATTTAAGCGCAGGTTGCACCGGTTTCGTATTTGCTTTGCATACCATGGAATGTTTATTGGCGAATAACAAAAAGAAATACGGGTTAGTGGTTGGATGCGAAACCTTAAGTAAAATTATTAATTGGGAAGATCGATCCACATGTATTCTCTTCGGGGATGGCGCTGGAGCGACCGTCGTGGAGTTTGATGAAAATTATTCTTCGATTCAGGCCATTTATGGTGCGAGCGGAAACGATCAAATTCTCCGTGTCAATGGCGTGGACCCCAATAAGCGGTCGCTTATTTATATGGAAGGGAAGGCGGTATTTAAGTTTGCCGTAGAAGTCGTACCATATTGTTTGGATGAAATGTTGAAACGAACCGGAAAGAAAATTGACGACGTCGATTTTTTTGTATTTCACCAAGCAAATGCCCGGATTATTGATTACGTTGTTAAGAAATATCATATTCCTGCCGAGAAATATTATAAAAATATTTCAGAGTATGGAAATACCTCCGCAGCTAGCATTCCAATTGTTCTAGCGGAATTATGGGAGCAGAAGAAAATTAATAAAAACAGCTGCGTACTGTGCATTGGATTTGGAGGAGGACTTACTTGGGGCGGCGCAATGCTGGAATTTTCATAAGGAGGCGTCCATTTATGAGACTGAATGATTTTTTAGGAATCAAGTATCCCTTTATTCAAGGCGGTATGGCAAACATTGCAACCGGCGAATTTGCAGCGGCTTCTTCGGAGGCGGGAGCATTGGGTATTATTGCCTGCGGTGGATTGAGGAGCGCAGAAATGCTCCGGGAACAAATTCGAATTTGTAAATCCAAAACGGATAAGCCTTTTGGGGTAAACCTCATGTTAAT
>CALXSZ010000105.1 GCA_944391275.1 uncultured Syntrophomonadaceae bacterium | reverse complement strand
CCGCGATGGTAGAACTTTCCGCATTGCTTGCCAAGGTGGATGAAAAACCGGTGCATTTTATCCCTGAAGATAAATTTGATTTTAAATTGGAAAAAACCTCCGCAGCGACTCTATTAGATATGCTCCATCGCGGCGAACATAAAATCTCGCTACCCATCTCCAGTACGGACCGGGCCTTTGGAAGCGATTTGGGGGCCGAATTAACAAGGCGCTTCGGAAAAACGTTACCCGAGGACAGTTATCACGTGACCTGCCGGGGCGGCGCGGGGCAATCTTTTGGCGCATTTATCCCTCAGGGACTTACACTGGAACTGGAAGGCGACAGCAACGATTATTTTGGTAAAGGTCTATCCGGCGGCAAATTGATTGTTTATCCGGATCGCAACAGCCGTTTTGACGCGGCGGAAAACGTCATTATCGGAAACGTCGCTTTATATGGCGCAACCGGCGGAAAAGCGTTTGTCAGCGGGATTGCCGGGGAGCGCTTCTGCGTGAGAAATTCCGGCGCAACCGTCGTTGTAGAAGGCGTAGGCGACCATGGGTGCGAATATATGACGGGCGGATGCGTCGCGGTTTTAGGCCGAACCGGCCGAAACTTCGCAGCCGGTATGAGCGGCGGTATCGCCTATGTACTAGATACGGATCATGATTTTTACCTGCGCATCAATAAAGAATTGGTGACCGTTGAACCATTACACGAAGCATCCGATATTGTTGAATTGAAAAAAATGATTACTGAACATGTTCAATACACCGGTTCCCTGCGCGGTCGAGAAATTTTAGAGGATTTCGACAACCGTGTTCACGAATTTAAGAAGGTTATCTCGCGCGATTACAGCCAGATGATCGAACGAATTGCCGAATACCGCGCGAAAGGTTTTTCGCAGGAACAGGCCGAAATCGAAGCCTTTGCCGATTCAAAGGCTCAAGCGAACGGAGGGAAGTAAGATGGGAAAAGCTACCGGTTTTATGGATTATCAACGGGTGGAAAACGCCGAGCGCAATCCCGCTGAACGCATCGCCGATTATGAGGAATTTCATATTGGATTAAACGAAAAGAGCCGAATTGAACAGAGCGGTCGGTGTATGGACTGCGGCGTTCCTTTTTGCCAGGCGCCCATCGTATATCACGGACAGCGCCAAGGATGTCCTCTACGGAATCTCATTCCGGAATGGAACGATATGCTGTGGAGTGGAAATAAAAGTCATGCGCTTTCGCGCTTGCTAAAGATGAATTGTTTCCCCGAATTTACCGGGCGGGTTTGTCCGGCTTTATGCGAAAAAGCTTGTACTTGCCATTTTATTGGAGAGCCGGTAACCATTCGGGATAACGAGTTATATTTGATTGAATTCGCTTTTGAAAACGGTTTCATGGTCCCGCATCCGCCGCAAACGCGCTCCGGGAAAAAAATTGCGGTCATTGGGTCCGGCCCGGCCGGCTTAGCCGCAGCGCATTACCTGAACCGTCGCGGTCATGAAGTTACCGTTTTTGAACGGGATCAACGTCCCGGAGGCCTTTTGATGTACGGAATTCCGAACATGAAACTGCCGAAGGAAATTGTTGAACGCCGGATTCGTTTCATGGAACAAGAAGGTATTGTTTTCCGAACCGGCGTTGATGTGGGAAGAGACCTTTCCGCAGCAGAATTACAAGATCAATTTGATGCGGTGATTCTTTGCTGCGGCGCGCAGAAGCCTCGGGAAGTTCCTTTTGAGGGAACCGTTGAAAATGGGATCTGCTATGCGTTGGATTATTTGAAATCCGCGACGTTGGCTCTGCAAAAACAACCGCATGCCGATTTATCCGCCGCCGGAAAAAAAGTGGTGGTGGTCGGCGCGGGCGATAGCGCCAGCGATTGTGTAGCGACTGCGATTCGTCAGGGTTGCGAGGATCTGGTTCAAATGATTCGCAAACCGGCCTCTTGGTATAAAGACACGCCGGAAGACTACGCGCATGCTGAAGCGTACGCTCGTTTCGGACGGGACGTTCGCCTGTTTGAGTCGCGGGTGACGGAAGTTTTGCCCTCAGAAGCTGGGAATCTGGAAGCAGTGATTTTTACAACGGCGAATGGAGAGCAAGAAATGATGGAAGCTGATCTTTTGATTATCGCCTCCGGGTTCTCAGGGTGCGAAGATTATATTACAGCATTTTCCCAAGAATTTCACTCGGATAAAGGCGTGTTTGTCGCCGGAGACATGAAATCCGGTTCATCTCTTGTGGTGCTGGCGATGGCTGACGGAAAACAGGCTGCCATCGAAGCCGATAAATATTTAATGGGTTACACCAATATGGAATGATAGGCCCGGAAACGGGGGCGAAAGGAGGAAACGAAAGGTGGTAGCCTAAAAGAAAGGTGGAGAGAAGGAATGGAGTTTGAAGGAATCATAAGTGAATATGTGGGACTTTGGACACTGATTTGTTTGATGTTGGTGTTTTTCATGCAAGCGGGATTCTGTATGGTAGAAGCCGGATTAACCCGGGCGAAGAACGCTGGAAACATCATTATGAAGAACTTGATGGATTTTTCTTTGGGCGCCATTGCCTTCTGGCTTGTAGGCTACGGCCTCATGTGCGGCAGCTCAAACGGCGGGATTATTGGGACTTTATTGAACCCTTTCGACGACTTTTTGAGTATTGACGTTAACAGTTTTATGTTTAATTTGGTCTTTTGTGCGACGGCCGCCACGATTGTTTCGGGCGCGATGGCCGAACGAACCAAATTTTCCTCCTATTGCATCTATAGTATCATTATCAGTTTGGTGATTTATCCGGTGGAAGCCCACTGGATTTGGAACAGCGACGGTTGGTTAGCGGGTTTAGGTTTTGTTGATTTTGCCGGTTCAACGGCCGTACACATGTGCGGAGGGACAGCGGCTCTGATAGGCGCATGGATATTAGGTCCCCGGATCGGCAAATATAGTCTGGACGCGAAAGGCAAGAAAATTGCCAACGCAATTCCTGGACACTCCATGACGTTAGCGGCTTTGGGTGTTTTTATCCTGTGGTTTGCTTGGTACGGCTTCAATGGCGCAGCGGCCACTACCAGCAGCGACGCCGCCCGAATTTTAGTTGTTACCACGCTCTCGGCTGTTTTTGCAGCGACCGCGGCGATGGCCGTTACCTGGATCAAAAACGGCAGTCCGGATGTTTCGATGTCCTTAAACGGAGCCTTGGCCGGTCTAGTGGGGATTACCGCTGGATGCGCCAATGTCGGGGCGATTGGCGGAGCTGTGATCGGGATTATTTCCGGAATATTGGTGGTATTTTCCGTTGAGTGGATTGATCAGAAATTAAAGGTGGACGATCCGGTCGGCGCAATCTCCGTACACGGCGTATGCGGAGCCGTAGGAACCTTATTGGTGGGCGTTTTCGATATGGAAAACGGTTTGGTTTACGGCGGCGGCGGACAGCTGCTTGCGACGCAGGCTTTAGGGGTTGGCAGCGTTTTGCTTTGGGTAGCCGTTACAATGAGTCTTGTTTTCCTAGTTCTTCGACATACGGTCGGCTTGCGCGTAACGCCGGCGGAAGAAATTGAAGGATTAGATATTGCGGAACATCATTTAGCCAGCAGCTATGCGGATTTTGCTCCCATGGTAGGAAACTTTATTCCTGCAACGGAGGCGGTTTCTCCCACGGCGAACGCTTCAAATGTTTCCGGCGCGGTTTCTCCTGAAACATCCGTTCCGGTTTATGTGCGCAAGGGTGATTCGCATCCCAACGCTAAATTGACTATGGTTGAAATCCTAATGAACCAGTCTCGCTTTGAACGGCTAAAAACAGCTATGGAAAAGATTGAAGTGACCGGGATGACCGTTACCAACGTCATGGGATGCGGAACCCAGAAAGGTTCTGCGCAGTATTATCGCGGCGCGAAAGTAGGCATGCAGTTGCTTCCCAAAATTAAAGTGCAGATCGTGGTCTCCAAAGTGCCTGTTTCCAAGGTTATTGAAGCGGCCAGACGCGCTTTATATACTGGAAATATTGGAGACGGAAAGATTTTTGTCTACAACGTAGAAAATGTTTTCCGAATTCGTACCGGTGAAGAAGGATATGACGCCTTACAGATCGAAGAATAACCGTGAAACGCGATTAATTAAAACCTATTAAGTAAAGGGTCGATGAATCCTCTTGAAAAAGAAGGTTATCGGCCCTTTTTTTTGCTTTATAGACAAAAAAAGCATAGGAGTATATTGGGGAAAAAACAGAAAATACCCGTAAAAGATTTGCAAAAAATTTGGAATCGGGTAAAATTGAAACAAGAATATTTTGAAAAGGACGGGGGTTTACGAAATCCAATTGTAAAAAACCTTTTTGTGAACCGATAAAATCGCTGGAAAAGAGAGGGAAACGATGGGAGAATTTATTCTGAGCTGTTGTTCAACGACCGATTTAAATCAAGCGTATTTTCAAAAGCGGAAGATCCCTTACCTTTGTTTTCATTATGAATTGGATGGAAAAGCATACCAGGATGATTTTGGGCAGACGATCCCGCTGGACACCTTCTATCAAGCCATGGCGAAAGGCGCTCTCACGCGGACGTCGCAGATCAATGTTCAAGAATATATGGATTATTTTCGAAATTTCTGCGAACAGGGGAAGGATGTTTTGCATGTTACGTTATCCAGCGGCATTTCCGGGACGTATAATTCGGCCGTTCTAGCGGCTGAACGCTTAAAAGAGGCGTTTCCGGAACGTACGATTGAAATCGTCGATTCGCTGGGAGCGTCGTCCGGGTATGGGCTTTTAATGGATAAACTAGCGGATCTCAGGGATCGCGGCGCTTCTTTAGACGAACTGAAAAAATGGGCGGAAGAGAACCGGCTTTTTGTTCATCATTGGTTTTTATCGACCGATTTAACCTATTTTATTCGGGGTGGACGGATTTCCAAAACAGCCGGATGGATTGGTAGCGTTTTGAATATTTGTCCGCTGATGCAGGTTGATCGAGAGGGAAAACTGGCCATTGTCAGCAAAATCCGAACCAAGAAAAAGGCATTAAAAGAACTCGTGGTCAAAATGCAGGAACATGCGCAAAACGGCGTACAGTATGCGGACGCCTGCTTTATTAGCCAATCCGCCTGCTATGAAGAAGCTCGGCAAGCGGCCGATGCGATTGAAAAAATCTTTCCCCATTTGACAGGTAAGGTGCAAATTTTTGATATTGGCACCACCATCGGCAGTCATACGGGCGCTGGAACCATTGCGCTGTTTTTTTGGGGAGACGAACGCGGTTAAACGGATTTTCAGGTAGCATTTAACTTTCGCTTATTTGTAATAGGGATATATGAAATGACAGCTGCCAATAAATTGTAAAGTATCCCTATTATTACTATACTTTAATTAAATTGCCTTTGAAATATTCAAAGGAGTAAATAAAATTATTTTGGTCTTAAACACTACGTTTTATAATTTTATCAACCACACATGAAGTAGAACAAACCAAATCGAGATGTTTTACGTTTAAATAAGCGGTTATATGTGCTGCAATTGTGTGTTTCACAATCAACGTACTGGCAGATACCCCGACGTAGGGTGTTTTACGTTTAAACGATCGGTTGAATGTGCTGCAATTGCGTG
>CALXSZ010000104.1 GCA_944391275.1 uncultured Syntrophomonadaceae bacterium | reverse complement strand
GAGGTTTTTAAACCAGAGGAAATGATCTAAATTTTAATGATTTTAATGCAAAAATGTTACTCAGAGCTTTTGATGGAAATCAAAGGCTCTAATTTTTTTTGTAAAAATTGGCATAAATTACCTCTTTGTTCCGTATGAATAGAATCAGAACAGATAAGGGAGGGGCTGCATTGGAAGTTGATATTTTATTTAAAATCGCCGGCGTAGGAATCCTGATTTCCATTCTTTGCATTGTATTAAAACAGGCTAACAAGCAAGAACAAGCTGAAATGCTTACGTTAGCAGGCGTGGTGGTGGTACTCATTATTGTTGTGCAGCTAATGAATAATTTATTTACAGTCGTTCGAACCGTCTTTAACCTATGGTAGATAAGAGGCGAAAACATGGAAATTATTCAAATTGTTGGACTTGCGTTAACGGCTACGGTATTTTTATTATTGCTTCGACAGCAAAAACCTGTTATGGCAGTTTTACTGGGAATTAGTTTTAGCGTTTTCATTCTTTGGATGATGCTGGAACCATTGCAAACAATTCTGGAAACCCTACAACAGCTTACAGAAAAAGCCGGCGTTAATACCTTTTTTATTGAAAATATTCTAAAAATACTGGGAATTGCCTATTTGGCCGAATTCGCATCGGTTTTGTGCGCAGACGCGGGCGAACAGGCGATTGCCAAAAAAGTAGAATTCGCTGCAAAAATTTTGATTACGATATTAGCGCTTCCCGTCATGACGTCCATTTTAGATATGCTTTTACATTTGCTTCCGGCCTGAGGCAGAACGGAGAGAAGAGAAAGACCATGATTAGAAAAAATGTCGCAAAATATTTATGGATGCTATTTCTTTTATGTTTTCTTCCATTCGTCTTTCCCCATTCTTTACAAGCTGCAGAAGAAACGGTTTCTACGGAGCCGCCTGACTGGACAAGCTTGCTTGAGGAATTGGATACCGAAAGCATGGATGCGTTTCAGCAAAGGGCGAAAGAAGAATTAGGTATCCAAACGGATACTTTGACTGCCCAGGAATGGCTATGGGAATTTGTCAGAGGAAACTGGGATGTGGATGGGGAAAGTCTTTTCCATCAGCTTGGAGATTGTTTTTTTCGTGTTTTAAAGCAAAATACACAGTTATTAGGCAAATTGTTGCTGTTATCCGTTATTTCGGCTTTGCTGGTTCATTTACAAACTTCCCTACACGCTGGGATTGCCCGGTTTGCTGGAATTGCTTGTCATATGAGCATCGCATTTGTTGCGATTCTCTCTTTTCGAGAGGCTTGGGATTTAGGGGAAGACGCCATTGATCAAATGACAAACTTTATGAACGCGATGCTCCCGCCGATGATGGTTCTAACGTCCAGTTTAGGAAATTTTACGAGTTCGGCCTTGCTTTTTCCGGTACTGATGACGACGACGACGGCGGTTGCAAACGGCGTACGAGTTATCGTGTTGCCCTTAGCTCTATTTTCCATTGTTCTGAACATTATGAATCAACTAACCGAGGGAATTCGCGTGGAAAAAATGGCCAAATTTTTTACCCAGATTGCCCAACTAGGATTAGGGTTTATGGTTACGGCTTTCGTTGGATTTATTACAGTCCGAACGCTCTATGCTTCGGTACTAGATAAAGTGGTTTTACGAACGGGGAAATTTGTCACCGATAATACGATTCCGGTCGTAGGGAAAATGTTATCCGATACGATCGAAGTGGCTGCCGGATACATTATGGTATTGAAAAATGCTTTGGGTATTTATGGCGTGATTGTTCTTCTGGGAATCTTAACCATGCCGTTGCTGCAAATGATTGTCATGGCGATTTTGTATCGTTTAACGGCCGCCTTGGTTGAGCCCTTGGGGGACGCTCGAACCGCTTCGCTATTGGATAAAATTGGTGGAAGTTTATGGCTGCTCACAGCGGCAATTGCATCGGTCAGTTTGGTTTTTCTTATGATGATTGCACTGATTGTTGGTTTAACCAATAATTTTACCCTTTAATGTGGGAGGATACAGAAATGATGCAAACCATACGCGAGATGATTTTTCATTTAATGGTTGTCATGATTCTATCCGGTATCATGGAATTATTGCTTCCAGACGGAGGAACACAACCTTTTGTTCGTCTGGTCATGGGATTATCCGTTTTGGCCATTTGTCTGGATCCGATATTAAAACTTTCTTCCGGATAAAAATTGGAATGCGTTTGGTTTGGCCTTAATAAAGAAAAGAAAGGAGAAATCAGATGATGGATGAATGGAAAAGAACCCCCTCTGAAGACGATGGGACGCCTAAAAACGAATCTCGCAGTTTCTATCAGAATTTATCTCGATTAGGAAAAAAGAAAGAAATCTTGCTCATTTTTTTAGTTTTTATAGGAATTATGGCGTTGCTTTGGCCGGAAGGAGAAAGTGTCACAGGAACCCCGTATTCTTTGGGGGCGCAAGAAGATGTTGTTCCTCTGGAGGATATTCGTCATCAATTAACCGCCGAAGTGCAAGAAATTTTAAGTGGGATTGCTGGAATTGGAAAAGTGGAAGTCTGTTTGACGTTGGATTCGGATGGGGTTCGTGAATATGCCTTTAATCAAACCGAAGAAACAAGAGAAAATCGTGAACCGTCCCAGGACGGAACAGGTATTCGAGAGGAAAAAACCGCCAGTGTTAGCACAGACGTAGCTGTATCGGGCGGAAACGCCTTATTAGTGGGAACGCATTATCCCAGCGTGGTTGGCGTATTGGTGGTTGCAGAAGGCGCAAGCGACGCAGTTATGCAGCAAAAAATCTGTGATGCGGTTGCTGTTTTATTGGACATTTCCCCCCATCGGGTTCGAGTATTAGCTGGAAGAGAGGAGAACGTATGATTATTCATTTTAAAATCCGCAAATATAAAAAATATGCTTTGGCCGCAGGAAGCGTACTTGTGATTGGATTAGCCCTTTCAGGGTTTTTTGAGACTCGAGAACAATTGCTTTTAGAAGCGCCTGCCATGAAATTGGAACAAGAAGATATTTCGGTGAAAGAAAACGTTGAAGTGGAAGATTCCCAAGATTCGATTCCCCTTGTCCTGCAGCCAACTTTAGCAACCGGGTTGTTGGAGGAAATGATTTACTCAGACAAACTTTTGGCCGAATATCGGATGGAACGACAGCGGTTGCGCGGGCAGGAAACCGCTACCTTACAGGAAATTATTGATCATTCTGAGACGGACAGTTCAATGAGGGAACAGGCTTCTCAACGTCTCATTGACTTGTTGGAAAAAGAAGAAGAGGAAATTCGGATTGAATATTTATTAAAGTCTGCCGGAGTAGGAGATTGTGTGGTGATGTTGGAAGGGGAAGAAGTAAATATTCTTTTGCCGATTCAGCTCAATGAAGAGGATTTAGAGACAACCTATGAACATGTTGCCCGGATTGCCTCGGTGCCGAAAGAGCAGATTTATATTGTTATGCGGGAGGAGGGGATTTCTCAAACAGAGGAAAATAACGAGTAAAATATTGTTAACAAACCAGGTGAGTATTTTAACAAGTCATCTGGTTTGTTACATAAATAGAGGAGAAGAGGGGCGTATTTTATTTCCTGAGAAAATACGTTTATTTTTTTGGAAAAAAGGATACAATTTTTTATATAGAAAGGATAAGTGAATTTTTGCCTAATTTCTACTGCCGAATTTTCTACTGCCAAAGATTCTAGGAAAACAAGGTTGAAAAATTTATTTACTTGTTTTACAATAAATAAACTATCTTATTGCTCAAAGAAAAGAAAAGGAGGAGAAAATATGGGAGACA
>CALXSZ010000103.1 GCA_944391275.1 uncultured Syntrophomonadaceae bacterium | reverse complement strand
TTCATCAAAGTCAAGGGGGATGCAAGGATGCCCGTATTACAAGAGAAAAGACGAAAACGAAGAGCTGTTGTTGATTCGGACGTTTGCGTGGCTTGCGGATGTTGCGTAAAAGTCTGTCCCAAGTCGGCCATTCACATTGTAGGCGGTATGTGGGCGCAGGTGCGCGTGGATCAATGTGTGGGATGTGGAAAATGTGCAATAGAATGCCCTGCCACGGTCATTCACATTCAGGAGGTGCAGATATGAAAAAGCGTTGGTATGACTTTCTTTGGATCGCGTCCCTTACCTATTTACTCTTGGGCTTTTTTCACATTTTGTTTGCCTGGCTCGGATTATTCTGTTTTTTCATTCCCTTACTGATTGCTGTGATCAAAGGAAACAAAAGTTATTGCAATCGTTATTGTGGGCGAGGGCAATTATTGGGTTTACTGGGCGGAAAGTTGAAATGGTCTCGGAAAAAAGATATTCCGAAGTGGATGAAAAGCAAACGATTTCGTTATGGTTTTCTCCTCTTTTTCCTCGTTATGTTTGCTCAAATGCTGTGGAGTACGTATTTGGTTTTCGCCGGGAGCAACAGTCTCCAATCGGTTGTCTCTTTGCTGTGGGTTTTTCAGTTGCCTTGGCATTGGGCCTATCATGGGACGGATGTGGCGCCGGGCGTAGTGCAGTTTGCATTTGGTTTTTATAGTATTATGTTGACGTCTACGGTGTTGGGATTGATTACGATGATGCTGTTTAAACCGCGTTCATGGTGTGTTTATTGCCCGATGGGAACGATGACCCAGTGGATTTGTAAGACAAAAAATAGTCCAAAGATTGTAATATCCCACAGGAACTCTTAAAATAATGATAGCAGGATCATCCAGCAGGAAATTTTTAAACGTCTAAAAAGAAAATAGCTGGCTTTACGTCGCTGTACTCGATATAGGCAAATACAGCATACCCTCAAGGATAGGTCTAAAACAAGAACGCTTTTTACCACAGCGCATACTCGATGATTTAAATTTAATGGTCAAAGGGACGGAACGTTCTACGGAGTCGTTTTTGGATGTTGATGAAAAACTTTACCATATGATCTCTATATGATCTCTATGGCAGAGGAGGGGGGGACGTTTGTTTACGGAAAATAGAAATGGAGGCATTGAATGATGAAACAGGGAGCGCTTTTTTTGCTGATGCTTTTTCTGTTCGTTGGTTGTACAGAGACGTCTTCAGAAAATGCGTACAGCCAAATCACAGCGGATGAAGCCATGGTTCTCATGGAAGAGGAGGAAGACTATACGATTTTGGATGTGCGTACCTTTGAAGAATTCGATGAACGGCATATTCCGCAAGCTATTTGTATTCCAAATGAAACGATTGGAGAAG
Organism: uncultured Syntrophomonadaceae bacterium; assembly: GCA_944391275.1. Classification (GTDB taxonomy): domain Bacteria; phylum Bacillota; class Syntrophomonadia; order Syntrophomonadales; family Syntrophomonadaceae; genus CALXSZ01. The sequence goes on along the minus strand of CALXSZ010000103.1, from coordinate 6,747 downwards.
AGGAGATTTCCGCGCTGCCGGATAAAGATCAATTGATTCTGGTCTATTGCCGCAGCGGAAACCGCAGCAAGCAAGCCGCTGAAAAATTGGTACAGCTTGGGTATACCCATGTGGTAGAGTTTGGGGGGATAAACGATTGGCCGGGAGAAACGGTATCAGAAGAACGGTGAGTTGGCGCTGGAACGCCAGAATAGAGTCCATGCTGGAAATGTGAACGAAAAGGGGAGGTGAACAATGGGATTTTTTCACTTTTTCAAGAAGAAGGATATTAATGAGGGGATAAAACAGTACAAGCAAACCCCAAACGCCATTTTACTCGATGTTCGTACCCCGCAGGAATATGCGGGAGGAAGCATCGAAGGGAGCTGTAATCTGCCTTTGCAGGAAATTGAGCGTGTATCAAAAATGGTTCCCAATCCGCAAACTCCGCTTTTTGTGTATTGCTTAAGCGGAGCCAGAAGCCGACAGGCATCGGCGAAGCTGGAGCGCATGGGATACATTCATGTAACCAATATTGGAGGAATAAACCGATATCGTGGAAAGGTGGTTTGAACCGTATGAAAGTAGTGATTGTTGGCGGAGTAGCTGGTGGAGCGACGGCGGCGGCCCGCATTCGGAGATTAGATGAAAAGGCGCAAATTGTTGTTTTTGAACGTTCCCATTACATGTCGTATGCCAATTGCGGGTTGCCGTACTATATTGGAGGCGTGATCACAAGGCCGGAGGAACTGACGCTGCAAACCCCTGCAAGCTTTTGGGGACGGTTTCATATTGATGTGAATGTTCGTCATGAAGTAACGGCTATTCATCCTGAAAAGAAGACGGTTACAGTTTGTAATTTGGATACCGGCGACGTTTTTGAAGAAAGCTACGATCAATTGTTATTGTCTACCGGGGCGAAACCGACTCAGCCGAAATTTTCGGGCGTTGGACTAGAAAAAGTGTTTACGCTGCGAACTGTAGAAGATACGCTGCGCATTCGACGTTTTGTTGACGAAAACCATCCGCAATCTGTTGTTCTGGCGGGCGGCGGCTTTATCAGCTTGGAATTGGCGGAGAATTTACGCAATTTAGGGATGGACGTGACCATTGTTCAACGTTCGAAACAATTGATGGATCCGCTGGATGAGGATACAGCGGTTTTCCTGCATGCCAAAATGCGGGAAAATGGGGTGAACCTCATGCTGGGGTATACGGTAGAAGGTTTTAAAGAAAACGGGACTGGAATGAACGTTTTGTTAGAAGATGCCCAACCGCTGGAAGCGGATATGGTTGTGCTGGCAATTGGGGTGACGCCTGATACCCGCCTGGCTCGGGAAGCTGGACTCGAGTTAGGCGTACGGGACAGTATTGTGGTTAATGATCGGATGGAAACTTCCATACCGAATATCTATGCGGTAGGTGACGCCGTACAAGTTCTGCACGCTGTTACGGGTGAGAAAACCTTGATTTCTTTAGCAGGACCTGCGAATAAACAAGGACGCATTGCAGCGGATAATATTTGCGGGGGAGATAGCCGTTATCACGGCTCACAAGGTTCTTCAGTCCTAAAAGTATTTGACATGACGATTGCTATGACGGGGGTTAACGAAAAAATCGTTCAAGCAGCCGGGATCGATTATGATAAAATTTATTTATCGCCCGCGAATCATGCCACCTATTACCCCGGTGGAAAAGTGATGGCGATGAAGGTCCTTTTTGAGAGGACGACTTACAAACTGCTGGGGGCTCAAATTATTGGATATGAGGGCGTAGACAAGCGTATAGATGTATTGGCCACCGCCATGCACGCTGGATTAACCGGTCCCGAACTGAAAGATCTGGATTTGGCCTATGCGCCGCCCTATTCTTCCGCGAAAGATCCGGTCAATATGGTTGGTTTTATCATTGAAAATATTGCCCGGGGAAGACTCAAACAGTTCTTTTGGCATGATTTGGCCGAGTTACCCCCCGAGGGAGAAGCGACGCGATTGGACGTCCGAACGGTACAAGAATATCGACGGGGAGCGATAGAAGGTTTCCGCAATATTCCGTTGGATGAATTGCGAGAACGATTGAATGAAATCGAGCCGGGAAAACCCGTCTATGTGAATTGTCAAAGCGGATTGCGCAGCTATGTGGCCTGCCGCATTTTAGCTCAGCATGGATTTGACTGCTACAATTTTTCCGGAGGGTACCGGCTTTACGAAGCAATTGTTTTGGATCGCTCGTTTGCCGAGCAAAGTTATCCCTGCGGAATGGACCGAATATAGATGGAATCAAAATACCCCCGATTTACCGGGGGTATTTTTTAGATATAGCATGTTCGGCGTTGGATATTTGTTCCAGGCGCTTTTTATCCATGATTTCTACGCTGCCGCGCGTTAACTTAACCATTCCTTCATGTTGGAAATAATGGAGCATGCGGGTGACGACCTCGCGGGCGGATCCCACGTGTTTTCCAATCGTCTCGTGCGTAATTTTTAGACAAGTTGTTTCTTCCAACGCCGCTTCCTCTAATAGAAAAGCCGCCAGACGTTTATCGAGACTTTTCCACAAGATTTGTTCCATTAACCACAGAACTTCTGAAAAACGGTCGGCCATAATTTGATTCGTATAATTGGCGGCCGAAACCGATTCTTCCATGATTTTTTTATAAACGTCGGCAGGAACGAGCCAGAACTGCGTATCCTTTTCGGCTTCAATCAAGACGTCATAGTGCATTCTGTTCAGGATGCAGGAAGCGGAAAAAAGACAAACATCCGTTTTCCGTAAACGATAAAGAGTGATTTCACGGCCTTCTTCCGAAAGAATGTAGGCCCGCAGCTGACCGGAAGCGATCAGAAATAACCCCGTACAATCCAAACCGTTGTGAAGAAGCGTCCCTTTTTGGACGGTACGATGCATGGCTGTATCTGTTATTTGCTTTTGCTGAGCAGGCGTTAATTGATCCCATATGGGAAAATAGCGGGCAAGGTTCATAAATGCATCTCCTTTATTTTTTCCAGTATAAGAGGAAAAATAAAAAACGTCAACATGTTATTGACATATGCCGTAAATGGCATATAATGAAGGTGAAAAAAGACGTCGGCTATTATCCAGTAAAGGAGCAATTCATGTCAAGACCCAAAAAATGTCGAAAAGTGTGCCGCTTTCCTTCCGTCCAAACCTTTTTTCCGGTGGATTCTGATCCAGAAAAATCGGCGGTCGTTTTAACGGTGGATGAATACGAAACGATCCGTTTGATTGACCGGGAGGGGATGTCGCAGGAACAATGCGGACAATATATGGGCGTGGCGCGTACAACGATTCAACAGATTTACGCGACGGCTCGAAAAAAATTAGCGGATATGCTGGTCGAAGGTTTGTGTTTAAAAATTGAAGGTGGAAACTATCAGTTGTGTCACGGGGAAAAGGGCCTTTATTCATGCGGGGGTTGTTTAAAATATCGTATTCATCAAAAATATATCAAACCGAAGGGAGAACATGTGATGAGAATAGCAGTAACTTTCCAAAATGGGTTGATCTTTCAACATTTTGGACATACCAAAGAATTTAAAATCTATGATGTGGAGAATGGAAAAATCATCGCTTCGAAAGTGGTGGATACGCAGGGCAGCGGACACGGCGCTTTGGTAGATGTTCTAAGTGCGTTGAGCGTAGATATTCTGATTTGCGGCGGTATTGGCGGAGGCGCTCGCGCTGCGTTAGACGCGGCGGACATTCAGCTTTATGGTGGAGTGGTAGGAAAGGCTGACCAAGCAGTACAGGATTGGATGGAAGGAACACTTTCGTTTAATCCGGATATCCAATGCGCGCATCACGAGGGGCGTCACTCTGTCGGCGAATGTGGAAAACATGGATGTGGAAATCATTCTTTTGGGCCGGAGGCGTGAAAGACGGATCAAGATTGGAATAAATGTAACGAAGGATTCCCATTTTTGTTCGGTACGTCAGGAATCGATTTATCTAAGAAAAACCGGTTGATTTTCGTTCAACCGGTTTTTTTATTTCAAATAGAGAACGATGAAAATGCTTTGACGTAGGACAAATCTTCTAAAAAATCAAATTTTCGTTTATTTGTAATAGGGATACATGAAATGACAGCCACCAATAAATTGTAGGGTATCCCTATCGCTCCTATACTTTTCCATATTTCTATAGACAATAAAAGTTCCTTTATAGAAAATTTTACTATGGCATTTCGGTTTCATTCGCTATAGTAGGGAAATCCTTCTACATTCAGAGAATAGGAGGGACGGTTTACCATTACGCTTCTCTCCGGTTTAGCAAATCGACCATTTTTTCCGGGCTGGGATCCACTAAGACCGTCCAGTAATTCTCGTAGATGACTAAGCCGGGTTTCGCGCCTGCCGGTTTTTTGACATGGCGGATAAACGTATAATCCACCGGTACTTTATTGCTGGAACGCCCCTGGCTATAGTAGGCGGCAAGCATAGCGGCTTCTAAAAGCGATTGATCCGGAACCTCATGAATTTCTTTGATTTCCTTAGGCAGAACCAGAATCACATGCGAGCTGGCGATTTCCTGCGTGTGCAGCCATAAATCGGACGCTTCAGCATGACGAACCAACCAATCGTTTTGTAAACTGTTACGACCTACCAACAAGGTAAGACCATCAGACGAAATAAAACGCCGCGGCGGTAATTTTTGTTCTTTTTTCTCCTTTTTTTCTTTGTCCCGGTTTTCCTTGATATAGCCTTGTTTTTCTAATTCCATGTGAATCTCATGGAGTTCTTGAACGCTCTCCGCCAGTTTTACTTCCAGCAAAACATTTTCTAAGTAGGACAATTCCTGCTGATTTTCTGCCATAAGCGTATCCAAATGGAGAAGCGTCCCCCGGCTTTTATTATAAATTTTGAAAAAACGCTGGGCGTTTTCAATGGGCGTATAACGTTTATCCAGTGGGATAACCACGTCTTCGCCGGTGTAAAAATCCTGTAAAATGGCTTGCGTATCGCCTTTTTGACATTGCCAGGCGTAAGCGGTTAACAGTTCGCCCCAAACTTTATATTTTTCATTTTGGAAGGCTTGGTTACGGTCGCCTATCTGAAAATGTTGTTTGCGATATCCCTTTTCCAATAGACCTTTTAAACGGTGAACCAAAGCTTGACGACTCTGTTCGATTTGAAGCGTCTCTTCCCGTCGGTCGTAAAACCCGGAAACAGCCTGATAAACATGATCTGTCCGGATCGTTTCGCCTTGGGTTGGAAAAAGCGGATAAGCGGCAAAATCTTTCCATTGATTTGCGACAACCGCTACATAACCGGGTTGATTTTTATGGGTTAAGTCGTAAAGAGTTTGCTGAATGGTCTGGTGCAGCCGCTGAAATTCATATATTCCGCATTCTTCCACCGGCATTTTGGGGTCTAAATGACAGGCGCGGCAAAGATGCGCAGCGGCCCCTGGACTCATTCCCGAGATAATTTGAAAAGCGGCGTCTGCCAATGTCCCAGGATTTTCCAAATTCCAGGCCAATTCGGAGAATTTTTCCGCACTGATATCGAAAATAGAAAATTTGGCTTGAGGCGGGGGCGCAACATAAATGCGTCCGGGCAAAACTTCCCGATACGTACTGACCTCATGAGAATAGCGGCGAATGGCGTCAATAATTCGCCCGTCTGCGGGGTTTACCAAAATAATATTGGAATGTTTTCCCATAAATTCGCAAACGAGCGTCTTTTTTTCCCATTCCCGAAAATCGTTTAAAGCGAGCATTTCCAGATGCAACACGCGGTCAAAACCAACTTGTGTAACCGCTTCAATCCGTGCGCCTTCAATATACTTGCGCAGCAGCATACAAAAAGCGGGCGCTTGCTTTGGATTTTCCGGGCGTACCTGGCTGAAACGGATGTGCGCGGCAGAAGCGTTTGCCGAGATGGTCAGATGAATGGGGCCGCCCTCCCGCGGGCGGAGGACAAGAAGCAATTCATCCCGACGCGGTTGATAAATTTTGTGTATTCGCGCTTGAGCCAATTGTTGATTGAATTCATAACATAAACCCGCAAGGGTTAAACTATCGAAAGGCATAAAACCCCCCTGTGTAGCGTAGAAAAATTTTTGCCTCAAAATGAGGACTTGCTTTTTTTCGGGTAAAACTTTACACTTACAATAATCCAAATAAAATCGGAAAGCAAGATACACATGAAAAATTTTTGAAAAACAGGGATACATTTATAAGATGATTTTTTTTATCGGGCAACGTCAACAGCAATGGAGGGAAAAAACGTGACTGTTCGGGTATTGGTAACAGGCGCCTTTGGGAAAATGGGAAGAGAAACGGCAAAAGCCGTTGAAAATGAATCAACGCTCACTTTGGTAGGATTGGTGGATCCCAAAGGAAAAGGCGTAATGAAATCGGAAGTGACAGGAACAAAAGAACATGATTTTGAATGTGAAACGCAATTGGCCCAGGCGATTCAAGCAGCGCGTCCACAGGTTATGGTAGACTTTACAAATCCGAAAGCCGTCTATCAGAATGCTCAGATTGCTTTGAAAAACCACGTTCACTGCGTGATTGGGACAACGGGTCTATCTGAAACCGAAATAGCGGAATTAGGCGAACTGGCAGAAAAAAACGGTGTTGCCGTAGCGGTGATTCCGAATTTTGCGATTGGAGCGGTTTTAATGATGGAATTTGCCGCAAAAGCCGCTCGATTTATGCCGCAAGCGGAAATTATTGAGCTGCATCATGATCAAAAGATGGACGCGCCTTCTGGAACGGCCATTCTTACGGCGAAAATGATT